>NZ_VSJH01000021.1:0-164873 GCF_008124495.1 Pseudomonas sp. CK-NBRI-02
AACCTGGAGATCCTGGCCATCACCGAAACCTGGGACAACGGCAAGCCGATCCGCGAAACCCTCAACGCCGACATCCCGCTGGCGGTCGATCACTTCCGCTACTTCGCCGGCTGCATCCGCGCCCAGGAAGGCGGCGCCGCCGAAATCAACGAAAACACCGTGGCCTATCACATCCACGAGCCGCTGGGCGTGGTCGGGCAGATCATCCCGTGGAACTTCCCGCTGCTGATGGCCGCCTGGAAGCTCGCGCCGGCGCTGGCCGCCGGTAACTGCGTGGTGCTCAAGCCCGCCGAGCAGACCCCGCTGGGCATTGCCGTGCTGATGGAACTGATCGGCGACCTGCTGCCCAAGGGCGTGCTCAACGTGGTGCAAGGCTTCGGCCGCGAGGCCGGTGAAGCCCTGGCCACCAGCAAGCGCATCGCCAAGATCGCCTTCACCGGCTCCACCCCGGTCGGCTCGCACATCATGAAATGCGCCGCCGAGAACATCATCCCGTCCACCGTGGAGCTGGGCGGCAAGTCGCCGAACGTCTATTTCGAGGACATCATGCAGGCCGAGCCTGCCTTCATCGACAAGGCCGCCGAAGGCATGGTGCTGGCGTTCTTCAACCAGGGCGAGGTGTGCACCTGCCCATCGCGCGCCCTGGTGCAGGAGTCGATCTACCCGCAGTTCATGGAAGTGGTGATGAAAAAGGTCCTGCAGATCAAGCGCGGCGACCCGCTGGACACCGACACCATGGTCGGCGCCCAGGCCTCCCAGCAGCAGTTCGAGAAGATCCTCTCGTACCTGGACATCGCCCAGAAGGAAGGCGCCGAGCTGCTGACCGGCGGCAAGGTGGAGAAACTCGAAGGCAGCCTGGCCACCGGCTATTACATCCAGCCGACCCTGCTCAAGGGCAACAACCAGATGCGCGTGTTCCAGGAAGAGATCTTCGGCCCGGTGGTCAGCGTCACCACCTTCAAGGACGAAGCCGAAGCCCTGGCGATCGCCAACGACACCGAGTTCGGCCTCGGCGCCGGCGTATGGACCCGCGACATCAACCGCGCCTACCGCATGGGCCGCGGCATCAAGGCCGGTCGCGTATGGACCAACTGCTACCACCTGTACCCGGCTCACGCTGCGTTCGGGGGCTACAAGAAGTCCGGTGTCGGCCGTGAAACCCACAAGATGATGCTCGACCACTACCAGCAGACCAAGAACCTGCTGGTGAGCTACGACATCAATCCGCTGGGCTTCTTCTAAATCGCGTTGCCTTTTTCGCGGGTGAACCTGCTTCTGCAGTGCTTGTGCTGTGGGGCTGGGTTTACCCGCGAAAAAGTTATCACCGCCTTAACGATTTCTCGTGGAGTCTTGATGAAAATCCGGTACAAGGTCAGCCTCGCCGCTGCCTGTGTGTTGTTGATCACCACCAGCCTGTTGTCCTTGGCCCAGGTCAGCCAGGTGCGCACGGTGCTGCGCACGCAAGCGGGAGAAAGCATCCTCGAATCAAGCACGGCCGTTGCAAGGCAGATCGAGAACTGGCTCAACGGCAAGCTGCACCTGATGGATTTGACGGTCCAATCCATCGCCAGCCCCGTCAGCCAGCAAACCGTCCAGCGCATCACCGATTCACCTTTGTTGAAGCAGGAGTTCGCACTGGTGTTCGGTGCCCTGCAGGTCGATGGCAAACCCATTGGCGACCTGGATACCTGGAAACCCAAGCCAGGTTATGACGGTCGCACGCGTCCTTGGTATGCGACCGGGGAGGGGAGCAGCCAGGCAGTGCTGACCGAGCCCTATCAGGATTCCTCAACGGGGAAAGTGTTGATTTCGGCTGTCAGCAGAATCACAGACGATGGGCGGTTTGCCGGGGTGCTGGGCGGCGATATCCATCTCGACACCGTCACCGAGGCCATCAATACCCTGGACTTCAGCGGCGCGGGCTATGCCTTCTTGCTGAACCAGAACGGCAACATCATTTCCCACCCCGATGCCCAGCTCAACGGCAAGCCCTACAGCGCGTTGTTCGGCGGCGCACAGCCGCCTCTGGAAAGCCAGCTTCAGTCGATCGAGGTGGATGGCAAGTCCTTGCTGGTGTCGTTCATTCCGTTGTCCAACCTCCAAGGCATGCACTGGTACATCGGCGTGGTACTGGATGAAGGCATCGTCATGGCCGCCAGTCATCAACTGACCTGGCGAGCGGCAGTCGGCACCGGATTGGGTGTGCTTCTGAGCCTGCTGGTGCTGGGCCTGTTAGTGCGGCGCTTGTTGTTACCCTTGGATCGGCTCAAGGCCTCGCTGGCCGACATGAACCGTGGTAACGGCGACCTGACGCGTCAACTACCGGTGTCCGGCAACGATGAAGTGGCGCTGGTGTCGGTGGAGTTCAATCAATTTTTGGGCAACCTCAAGACGTTGATCGGCGATGTGCAGCAGACCTCGCAACAGGTGCGCGAGAGCACCTCGGCTACTTCCCACGAGGCAAACCAGGCGGCCAGCCGCGTGCAATTGCAGTTGCAGGAGCTCGATCAACTCGCCGCCGCCATGAACGAAATGGCCTCCACCGCCGAGGACGTGGCGCGCAATGCCCAGGCCGCTGCCCAAGCCGCGGTGGCCGCACACGATCAGACTGAGAGCGGCGTGGCGCTGGTGTTGCGCTCGACCGGGGCCATCAACGGCCTGGCCGAGGAAATGAACACCACCGGGCAGGCCATCAACGAGTTGTCCACCCTAAGCCACAGCATCGAGTCGATCCTCTCGGTCATCACCAGCATTGCCGACCAGACCAACCTGCTCGCACTCAACGCCGCGATCGAGGCCGCGCGTGCCGGGGAGTCCGGGCGCGGATTCGCCGTGGTGGCCGATGAGGTGCGTTCGCTGGCTTCGCGCACCCAGCAATCGACCCAGGAGATCCGCCTGATGATCGACCAGTTGCAAGCGGGTGTGCGCCAGGCCCAGATGCGCATGCAGCAAAGTCGTGATGCCGCCAGCAAGACTGCCGAGGATGCCAATGCGGCCAATGAGACCCTCGGCCGCATTCGCGAGGCGATCTACCGCATCAACGACATGAACCTGCAGATCGCCGCCGCTGCCGAGCAGCAGAGCGCCACCAGCGAAGAGATCAACCGCAACACCACCAACATTCGCGACATCGGCCTGGAAGTGTCCGGCGGTGCGCGGCAGCAAGTCAGCCAGTGCTCGGTGATGGTCGACCATGTAAGTCAACAGGACCGCCTGCTCAGCCGCTTCCGGATATGAGCGGCCTGACAACTCTCTGCATCGTGTAAGGAGCACGGTGCGACCGTCGTCAACTGGCAGGGACTGCGAAGCAGCCCCACAGGGCTCACGCCTTACGCTCGAGTTGTCGCTCTATCATGTATTTGACCGCCAGGCGCCTTTCCTTGAGGCGCCGCAGGTCGTCGTCATCGGCAATGCCTGCCGAGATCGATTCGGCCGCCAAAACCTGATTGTCGATATCCACATATTCATCCAGCAGCCGGTCCAGCTCTTTGTCCTGTTGGCGCCGCTGCTGGACGATTTCGCGGGGATAGTGCAGGTCCTGGTACAGGTCGTGGGAAACTGGCATGGCGCCCTCCTTGTAATGCGCAGGTTTTCTTACCTGATTGGAAGGGGCGAACACGCGGTTGTTAAAGCGAGGCGCAAAAAATACGACGGATGGCCAGGGCAGGAATCAGCGGGGAAGACTAACTTGCTGTTTTAAGGCAATTTTTTTCATTCCGGGGGTTCCCAGGTGAATCGAGTGTTGGTATAGTGCCGGCCATTCCAGCACAGCGGCTCAACGTCGTTGTCAGCGAACCGTCAGAACGACAGTGCTCATGCACTCGTCGCATCCGATACAGGGGCGTCGCCAAGCGGTAAGGCAGCAGGTTTTGATCCTGCCATGCGTTGGTTCGAATCCAGCCGCCCCTGCCATTTCTTCACATCTCTTCTCGATATTCCTCTTTGCCTTGGCGCACTGTCTTCTAGTGTCTTTCGCTCGTATAGCGATTGAGCCTCGTGGCGCTTATCCGGCTGCCATCGCGGAACAAGCACAAGGCTGCTCCCTGTAGGAGCGGACTCGTCCCGCGATAGGGCCAGAATGCTTCAGCGCAATTCCTTGACCATCTTCTCCAAGGTTTCCAACACGGCGCCAGCCAGCGCTTTGGATCGCTCGCCCGACCAGCCGGTAATGGCGTTGGGCGCATCGTCGTGATCCTTGAACGGCATCTCCAGCGTCAGTGAAAGGCAATCATAGGCTTGGCCGACGGCGTTGCAGGCCAGTGTCATGTTGGCCTGACCGGGCTCGTCGCGGGTATAGCCGTGCACGGTCTGGAAGTCCCGCGTGATGCTGCACAGTGTGGAGCGGAACTGCTCCTCTAGCTTCGCCAGGCGGGGCGTGTAGCCCGGGTTGCCTTCGCAGGCGGCGGTGAAGACATGTGGGATTTCCTCGTCGCCATGCACATCGATGAACGCATCCACCCCGTGCTGTTTCATCTGGCTCTGGGCGAAGAAGACCTCGGGGCTGAGCTCGACGCTGGCGTCCTGCCAGGCGCGGTTGAGGTCCTTGCCCTTGAAGTTGGTGCGCAGATGGCCGAGGAAGGCGCCATCAGGGTTCATGTTCGGGATCAGGTACAGGTCGGCGGCCGCGAGCAGTGACTGGACGGTGCTGTCGTTGGCTTGCAGACGGTCTATGACGCCCTCCATGAACCATTCCGCCATGTGCTCGCCAGGGTGCTGCTGAGCGATCAGCCACAGCTTGCGCTTACCTGGTGCGCCGTCGCCTGCGCGCAACAGCGGGATATCGCGGCCTTGCACGCTACGACCGCAGGCCAGCAGCTCGACGGCCGGCAGTTGCTTGGCTCGTTCGATCAGTTGGTTGTGGCGGGCGCGGGGGTAGGGTTCGAAATAGGCGAACCAGGCCTGCGGAGCCTTGGCTTGAAGTTCGAACACCAGGGCTTGGCCGTCGAACTGGCTGGGGATGCGAAACCAGTGCTGTTGATCATAGGATGCCACGGCCTGATAGCCGTGCCAGGCCTTGTTGTAGGAGGACTGGCTGGCGTTATCGAGGCTGAAGCGGTGGGTCTGGCCCGGGGTCAGGCCGCTGGCCTTGAAGTGGAACCACTGGAAATGGCCACTGTTGGTATCGGGGCGGATGGCCAAGCGCACGCGGCTCGGGTCGCGGGTGTCCAGTACCTGGATATTGCCGGAATCGAAATCGCAGTCGATCTGCAGCGGGGACAGCGTCACGGTCATTGCCAGACTCCTGTGGCTTTGTTGTGGCGTTACTGTACACCGCTTGGCCAGAAGGCTGGGCGACTAAATCCTGTAGGAAAGAACTGCTTGCCCAATGGCCTGGGATTCAGGTCAAGAAGCCGAGCAAGGCCAAGGCTGCCACACCCAACCCGACCACGATCGTACAACCGCCCAGCGACAGTGCTGCCCGGCCATGGCGGTACCAGCCGTCATGGCCCAATTGGCGCGCAGGGGCGAGCAGGCTGCGCCATCGCAGTTCGGTCTCGTGAAAAGCGTGCAGGTGTTCCGGGGCGGCGTCGAGCCAGCGGCGAAAGTCGATGCGTTCGCAGGCGGTGGCCTCGGGGTTCTGCAAGTGGATGTACCATTGCCCCGCAGTGCGAGCGAGGGCGTCGCCTGGAGTGCAGGTGGTTTGCAAGGCCTGATTCAGGTGGCGCTCGATGGCCAATAGCGGGAGGTCGAGACGCTGGGCGATGTTCGCAAGATCCAGCTGGTCGAGGCGGTTGAGCAGAAAGACCTGTTGCACGCGCCGTGGCAAGCGCTGCAGGCCATGGAGCAGGGCGTCGCCGGTTGGCGTCTGCAAGGCGGTGTCATGTTCCAGAGGCAGCAATAGACGGTTCATGGACAGCTCCTTGCTCAAAATGGAGTAGGGGGCATCTTCCGTGATGCGCGAATAGATTAATCTTAACGATATTGATTCTCAAGTGCTGATTCCGTAAAACGCTGCAACACCCGTTCACGATTTGACATACCTTTGCTATCCTCGCGGCCATCAAGCGGTACCGATCTTCATTAGCCTGAAGAGCCAAAAAAAATGACCCGGCAAAAAGCCGGGTCAAAAACCGTGATTAGCCTGATGAGGAGATAATCTGAGAGTCCGACCTAAGGGCTTCCAGGTTATCCAGCAGGTCTCGCGACCAGCTGAGTGCAATAATAATCGTTATCATTTGCCAGTCAAATGAATTTTCCCCTTCCTGGTAAAAAAATATTACCGGGCGGCTCCCTGATAGCCGGAATACGGGCTCTTCACCGCTCGTCGGCCATCACGTGTTGCTCATCTCTCGGTCTTTCCTGACGCTTGCTCGTGCTCCAGCAACGCCCTGGCCATGTTCATCATGTGCATCAATGCGAACATCACCTCCCGGGTCATGCCCTGGGGCTGGTGAGTGGCTGTTTCGTGCGCGGTGGCCGCCGCGCAGCGCAACAGCGCCAGGGCATGATCCCGGGCCTGTGCGGCGCTTACGCCTTCATGTAGCGTCCAGATCTTGTTGTCCAGATTGGGGCGGGGCGGCGTGGGATTAAGGTAGTAGTCCAGGGCGCGGCGGGCTGCTTCGCTGTCGAGATCTGTTTCGTCGTTTTTCGATGGTTTCATCCTGATACCTGTTGATATTCACTTGGGAGTGGTGAATACGCAGCATAGGTCAGTGTGTATTATTTATCTCATTGAAGATAATTCAGGATGTGTATTGATGCGGCAGATGCAGTCCGTATTGTTCTCCGCCATGGAAAACTGGAACGAATTTCTTGCGCGCTACAAGCGTGAACACAAGCTCAACCAGCTCAAACTCGCTGAACGTCTGGGCATGACCCAGGGCGGCGTAGGCCATTGGTTGCGCGGTACCCGAAAACCCACGCTGGCGACCATCAACGAAAAACTGGAAAAACTCGGGCTGGTGTATCTGCAAGCCCAAGTCATGGTGGTGGAGCGCAACCTGTTGCGTGAAGCACCTGGGGTCTACGCGCCAGGGCGGCCAATATCGGGCGAAGCGTTGCGCTATGCCAGTTTTCGGCTTCCGGTACTGGCCTGGAGCGATCTACAGGGCAAATTGCCCGAAACCGCCGAAGTGCACGAGCAGAGTGACTACATGCCAGCCGGTAATGCATTCTGGCTGCCGGTTGAAAACGATTCGATGAATGCCGCAAGCGGTGTGAGTGTGCCCCAGGGAATGCTCATCCTCGTGGATACGGGGCTTGAGGTGGCGCCTGGAAAGCTGGTGATCGCTCGTCAGCCGGGCAAGGCCGCGGTGTTGAGGCAATTGATCGAAGAAGGCGGAGAGCGGATGCTCAGGCCGCTCAATACCCGGTATCCCACAGTGCTGTGCGAAGAGGGCTGCGAGTTTCTCGGCGTCGTGGTTCGCGTGCACGGCAAGTTCTGATCGGCAGGGGCCGCTGCGCAATTCATCGCGCAGCGGCCCCTTTGTGTTTACTCAGCCAATTCCACCAGCACCGCCCCTTCGCTGACCATGTCACCCTCCTGACAAAACAGCGCCTTGACCGTGCCGTCATGCGGTGCGCGGATGCTGTGTTCCATCTTCATCGCTTCGAGCACCATCAGCGCGGTGCCAGCCTCCACGGCCTGGCCCGGCTCCACCAGCACACGTACGATACTGCCGTTCATGGGGGCGCTCAGGCCGCCTTGATGGCTATGGCTGGCTTCGGCCTCGGCGATCGGGTCGAAGGCGTTGACCCTATGCATTTCGCCATTCCATTGCAGATACAGCGCGTCACCTCGGCGTATGGCCAGGTAGCGGCGACGCAGGCCGTCCTGCTCATGGCACAGCTGCTCGCCCTGAAGTTGCCAGGCGGACGGAGCGCTGGATTCCAGCGCCACGGCCTGGTCCTGTCCGCCACTGCTCAGATGCAGGCTGCTACGCGCCGGCAGGCCCAGGCGCAGGCCGTCATGCCGGGCCCAGGGCGAGCCGGGATCGTCCTGACGCTGGTGCGTGGGACTGCCCTGCAACCAGGCCTCGGCGGCGGCTTGCCAGAACGCCGCAGGCAAGGCAGCGGGGGCCGGCAACAGCTCGGCCTGGTGGCGTGGAATGAAGCCCGTGTCCAGTTCGGCCGCCGCGAAGGCCGGGTGCGCCAGGATGCGGCGAAGGAAGTCGATATTGGTCTTCAATCCGCCAATGGCGAACTCGTCGAGCATGGCCAGCAGGCGCAGACGGGCCTGTTCGCGGTCTTCGCCCCAGGCGATCAGCTTGCCCAGCATGGGGTCGTAGAACGGCGAGACGGCATCCCCCTCGCTCACGCCGCTGTCCACTCGGCGGCCTTCGCCTGGGGCCGATTCGCGGTACAGCGCAAGGGTACCGGTGGCCGGCAGGAACTCGTTGGCGGGGTCTTCGGCATACAGCCGCACCTCGATGGCATGACCGATCAGTGGCACCTGAGCCTGGGTGATCGGCAGAGGTTCGCCACAGGCCACGCGGATCTGCCAGGCCACCAAGTCCAGGCCGGTGATGGCTTCGGTGACCGGGTGCTCGACTTGCAGGCGGGTGTTCATCTCCATGAAGAAGAACTCGCCACGGGCATCGAGCAGGAATTCCACGGTACCGGCACCGACATAGCCGATGGCCTGAGCGGCGCGCACCGCCGCCTCGCCCATGGCCCGACGCAGCTCAGGCGACAGGCCTGGGGCGGGGGCTTCTTCAACAACTTTCTGATGACGGCGCTGGATCGAGCAGTCGCGCTCGTTGAGGTACAGGCAATTGCCGTGCTGGTCGGCGAACACCTGGATTTCCACGTGGCGCGGCTTGAGCACGTACTTTTCCACCAGCATGCGCGCATCGCCGAACGACGATTGCGCCTCGCGCTGCGCCGAGGCCAGGGCGTCGGCCAGTTGGCTTTCTTCCTCGACCACTTTCATGCCTTTGCCGCCACCGCCGGCACTGGCCTTGAGCAGTACCGGATAGCCGATGCGCTCGGCGGCGGCGCGGAAGGTTTCCAGGTCTTGGGCATCGCCGTGGTAGCCGGGCACGAGCGGCACGCCGGCGCTTTCCATCAGCGCCTTGGCCGCCGACTTGCTGCCCATGGCATCGATAGCGCTGGCCGGTGGGCCGAGGAAGATCAGGCCGGCCTGTTCGACGGCGCGGGCGAAGCCTGCGTTTTCCGAGAGGAAGCCATAGCCCGGGTGGATGGCCTGGGCGCCGCTGGCCTTGGCGGCGGCGATGAGTTTGTCGATCACCAGGTAGCTTTCGGCAGCCTTGGTGCCGCCCAGGTCGATGCGGATATCTGCCTCGCGACTGTGGCGGGCATCGCGGTCGGTGGCGCTGTGCACGGCGACCGTGGTCAGGCCCATGGCTTTGGCGGTGCGCATGATCCGGCAGGCGATCTCGCCGCGGTTGGCGACCAGCAGGGTGGTCAGGGTGGGACGGCTCATGGGCGCGGTTCCTTCTCGTTGGCTTGCCAGGCGGGGCGGCGTTTTTCCAGGAAGGCGCGCAGGCCCTCCTGGCCTTCCGGGCTGACGCGGATGCGGGCGATGGTGTTTTCGCAGTAGCGGCGCAGGGCCGGGCTCAGCTCGCCGTCGTCGACTTCGCGCAGCAGATCCTTGGTGGCGCGCAGGGCCTGAGGGCTGTTGAGCAGCAGGTTGTCGACCCAGGCCTCGACCTGAGCGTCCAGCTCGTTGGCCGGGTAGACCTCGGCCAGCAAACCCAGCTCACGGGCGCGCACGCCGCTGAAGCGCTCGGCGGTCAGGGCATAGCGGCGGGCGGCGCGCTCGCCGATGGCCTTGACCACGAACGGGCTGATCACCGCTGGCGCGAGGCCGATGCGCACTTCCGAGAGGCACAGTTGTGCGTCCTCGGCGCCGATGGCCATGTCGCAGCAACTGATCAGGCCCAGGGCACCACCGAAAGCTGCGCCTTGCACTACCGCCAGGGTTGGAGCCTTGAGCCGGTGCAGGGCGTACATCAACTCGCCCAGCTCACGGGCGTCGTCCAGATTGGTGTTGAAGTCCAGCTGTGCCGATTGTTGCATCCAGGCCAGATCGGCACCTGCGCTGAAATGCCGGCCGCGGCCGCGCAGCAGCACAAAGCGCAGGCTGGCGTCCTCGGCGAGCTGGTCCAGGGCGACGATCAGTTCGCGGATCATCTGCGCGTTGAAGGCGTTGTTCTTGTCTTCGCGGCTCAGCCACAAGGTGGCGAAGCCGCGAGGGTCCTTGATGACTTCCAGGGTGCTGAAATCGTTCATGGTCACATCCGGAAAATGCCGAAGCGGCTCTGTTCGATCGGGGCGTTCAGGGCGGCGGACAACGCCAGGCCGAGCACATCGCGGGTCTGCGCCGGGTCGATGACGCCGTCGTCCCATAGCCGTGCGCTGGAGTAGTAGGGGTGGCCCTGGCGTTCGTACTGGTCGAGGATCGGCTGTTTGAGCTTGGCCTCTTCCTCGGCGCTGAAAGCCGTACCGGCGCGTTCGCTCTGTTCGCGCTTGACCTGGGCCAGTACGCCGGCAGCTTGCTCGGCCCCCATCACGCCGATGCGTGCGTTGGGCCACATCCACAAGAAGCGCGGGTCGTAGGCGCGACCGCACATGCCGTAGTTGCCGGCACCGAAGCTGCCGCCGATGATCACGGTGAACTTCGGCACTTGGGCACAGGCCACCGCGGTCACCAGCTTGGCGCCATGCTTGGCGATGCCGCCTTCTTCATACTTCTTGCCGACCATGAAGCCTGTGATGTTCTGCAGGAACAGCAGCGGGATGCCGCGTTGGCAGGCCAGCTCGATGAAGTGCGCGCCTTTTTGTGCGGCCTCGGCAAAGAGGATGCCGTTGTTGGCCAAGATCGCCACCGGGTAGCCATGCAGGTGGGCGAAGCCGCACACAAGTGTGGTACCGAACAAGGCCTTGAACTCATCGAACACCGAACCATCGACCAGACGTGCGATAACTTCGCGCACGTCGAATGGTTGCTTGGCATCGGCGGGGACCACCCCGTACAGCTCCTGGGCGTCGTACAGCGGGGCGATCGGTGCCTGGCGCTGCACGTGGCCGAGCTTGCGCCAGTTGAGATTGGCCACGCTGCGCCGGGCCAAGGCCAGGGCATGTTCATCGTTGTCGGCGTAGTGGTCGGCCACGCCGCTGGTGCGGCAATGCACGTCAGCGCCTCCCAGGTCTTCGGCGCTGACCACCTCACCGGTGGCAGCCTTCACCAAAGGGGGGCCTGCGAGGAAGATCGTCGCCTGCTGGCGCACCATGATCGCTTCGTCGGCCATGGCCGGTACATAGGCGCCGCCTGCGGTGCACGAGCCCATGACCACGGCGATCTGCGGGATACCTTGCGCGCTCATGTTGGCCTGGTTGAAGAAAATCCGCCCGAAGTGCTCGCGGTCCGGGAAGACCTCGTCCTGGCGGGGCAGGTTGGCGCCGCCGGAGTCCACCAGGTAGATGCAGGGCAGGCGGTTCTGCAATGCGATGGTCTGGGCGCGCAGGTGTTTTTTCACCGTCAGCGGGTAATAGGAGCCGCCTTTGACCGTGGCGTCGTTGGCTACGATCATGCACTCGACCCCTTCGATACGACCGATGCCGGCGATCACGCCCGCGGCGGGTACGTCTTCGCCGTAGACCTCATGGGCGGCCAACTGGCCGATCTCGAGGAAGGGCGAGCCTGGGTCGAGCAGGCGATCGATGCGCTCGCGTGGCAACAGTTTGCCTCGCGAAGTATGCCGCTCCTGGGCCTTGGGGCCGCCGCCTTGGTTGACCTGGGCGAGCAGGGTGCGCAGAGCCTGGACCTGGGCCGCCATGGCGCTCCAGTTCTGCGCGAACTCTGGTGATTTAACGTTCAACTGTGACTTCAGGATCATCATGACTCCTCGCGCAGAATCAAGCCTCAAGCTTCAAGCTGCAAGAATGTTCAGTGTTGTGACTGCAAGCGCGCATCGCTGTTTGTCTTGCTGCTTGAAGCTGCTTCAGCGGGTTTCGTTGAACAGTTCGCGACCGATGAGCATCCGGCGGATCTCGCTGGTGCCAGCACCGATTTCGTACAGCTTGGCGTCGCGCAGCAGTCGACCTGCCGGGAATTCATTGATATAGCCATTGCCACCGAGGATCTGGATCGCCTCCAGGGCCATCTGAGTCGCGCGTTCGGCGGTATAGAGGATCACCCCGGCGGCATCCTTGCGGGTGGTCTCGCCGCGGTCGCAGGCCTGGGCCACGGCATACAGGTAGGCGCGGCTGGCGTTGAGCTGGGTGTACATGTCGGCGATCTTGCCCTGGATCAGCTGGAACTCGCCGATGCTTTGGCCGAACTGCTTGCGGTCATGGATATAGGGCACCACCAGGTCCATGCAGGCTTGCATGATGCCGGTCGGGCCGCCGGAGAGGACCACGCGCTCGTAGTCCAGGCCGCTCATCAGCACACGCACGCCGCCGTTGAGCTGGCCGAGGATGTTTTCCTCCGGGACTTCCACACCATCGAAGAACAGCTCGCAGGTATTGGAGCCGCGCATGCCGAGCTTGTCGAACTTGTTGCTGCGCGAGAAGCCTTTCCAGTCGCGCTCGACGATGAACGCGGTGATGCCATGGGGGCCCTTGTCCAGGTCGGTCTTGGCGTAGATCACATAGGTGTTGGCGTCAGGGCCGTTGGTGATCCAGGTCTTGCTGCCATTGAGTACGTAGTGATCGCCGCGCTTCTCGGCACGCAGCTTCATCGATACCACATCGGAGCCGGCGTTGGGCTCGCTCATGGCCAGGGCGCCGATGTGCTCGCCGCTGATCAGCTTAGGCAGGTACTTGAGCTTTTGCTCATGGGTGCCGTTGCGGTTGATCTGGTTGACGCACAGGTTGGAGTGGGCGCCATAGGACAGGGCCACCGAGGCCGAGCCGCGGCTGATTTCTTCCATCGACACCACGTGGGCCAGATAACCCAGGCCGGCGCCGCCGTATTGCTCTGGCACGGTGATGCCCAGCAGGCCCATGTCGCCGAACTTGCACCACATGTCGGCCGGGAACAGGTTGTCCTGGTCGATCTGCGCGGCGCGCGGGGCCAATTCGGCGGCAACGAAGGTGCGCACCTGGTCGCGGAGCATGTCGATGGTTTCGCCCAAAGCGAAGTTCAGGGTGGGGTAATGCATGCGGAGGGCACCTTATTGTTATTGACGTTGGGTTACACCGTAGCTCAAGGGCTATCCACCGCTCCCACGGGATGGGTGTCACGCCGACAAGCCGGTTGTCATTTTTCACCTTTACGTTAACGTAAACCTGCCGACTGAGGGTGTCAATCAGCTGGTGACCTTTACGTTAACGTAAATCTGCGCCAGAGTAGCGTCGCTTGCTTCAGTCATGCCCAGAACAACCACAAGAAGGGACATCCATGAGTCAACCAAGCTACACCCGCGGTCGCCAGGACCGCCCGTTGTTGACCCTGACCATCGGCCAGGCCTTCGATGCGACTGTGGCTCGCTATCCCGACGGCGAAGCCCTGGTCGTTCGCCACCAAGGACAGCGCTACAGCTGGCGGCAGCTGGCCGAGACTGTCGATGAGCACGCCCGGGCGCTGATGGCGTTGGGTGTGCAGGTCGGCGACCGGGTCGGGATCTGGGCGCCCAACTGTGCCCAGTGGTGCATCCTGCAACTGGCCAGCGCCAAAGTCGGCGCGATCCTGGTCAACATCAACCCGGCCTACCGGGTCGGTGAACTGGAATACGTACTGCGCCAGTCAGGCTGCAGCTGGCTGGTGTGCGCCGACGCCTTCAAGACCTCTGACTACCACGCCATGCTGCTGGACCTGGCCCCAGAACTGCGCACCGACGCGCCCGGCCAACTGGCCAGCGAGCGGCTGCCGGCGCTGCGCGGGGTGATTAGCCTGGCCGTCAACCCGCCGGCCGGTTTCCTGCCTTGGACTCGGCTGATCGAGCGGGCAGGGCAAACCGACCTTGCGGCCTTCGACGCCCGCCAGCGCAGCCTGCAATTCGACCAGCCGGTAAACATCCAGTACACCTCCGGTACCACCGGCGCGCCCAAAGGCGCCACGCTCAGCCACTACAACATCCTCAACAACGGCTACATGGTCGGTGAAAGCTTGGGCCTGACGGCACAGGACCGCATGGTCATCCCGGTGCCGTTGTACCACTGCTTCGGCATGGTCATGGCCAACCTGGGCTGCGTTACCCATGGCAGCACCATGATCTATCCCAACGATGCCTTCGACCCCGGCCTGACCCTGCACGCCGTGGCCGAGGAGCGCGCCAGCATTCTCTACGGCGTGCCGACCATGTTCATCGCCATGCTTGACCACCCCGGTCGCGCCGAGCTGGACCTCTCCAGCCTGCGCAGCGGCATCATGGCCGGGGCCACCTGCCCGATCGAGGTAATGCGCCGGGTGATCGGGCAGATGCACATGGCCCAGGTGCAGATTGCCTACGGCATGACCGAGACCAGCCCGGTGTCGTTGCAGACCGGTCCTGACGACGAGCTGGAGCTGCGCGTGACCACGGTCGGGCGTACCCAGCCACAACTGGAAAGCAAGCTGGTGGATGAGCACGGCAACATCGTCCCGCGTGGCGAAATCGGCGAGCTGTGCACTCGCGGCTACAGCGTGATGCTCGGCTACTGGAACAACCCGCAAGCCACCCAGGATGCCATCGACCCGGCTGGCTGGATGCATTCGGGTGATCTGGCGGTAATGGATCAGCAGGGCTATGTGCGCATCGTCGGGCGCAACAAAGACATGATTATCCGCGGAGGCGAGAACATCTACCCGCGCGAGCTGGAGGAGTTCTTCTATACCCACCCGGCGGTCGCCGATGCCCAGGTGATCGGCATTCCCTGCAGCCGCTATGGCGAGGAGGTAGTGGCCTGGATCAAGCTGCACCCCGGGCACAGCGCCACGGCCGAGGAGCTACAGGGTTGGTGCAAGGCGCGTATCGCGCATTTCAAGGTGCCGCGTCATTATCGCTTCGTCGAGGAATTCCCGATGACGGTGACCGGGAAGGTGCAGAAGTTCCGCATGCGCGAGATCAGCATCGCCGAGATCAATCTCTGAACAGTCCTCGGTATCACCTGGTTGCGAGGGAGTCATGGTCTTGCTGCAGTGACCTTCGCGTGTAAACCCGCTCCCACAAAAAACGCGCTTGCGAAGACACAAGCGGGCTTACCTGCGAAAGGGGCGGCAGTTTCGCTGCCGCTCCCACTGTCCATCCCGTGCTTGTCACGGTCCTTGTCTATCCTTTGCCTTTCACCGGTGGCTCCTCGCTCGGCGGATCCCCCACGGTCGGCGGCACGGTCGGCTTGATCGGCAGCTCGTCCGGCTCCTCCTCTGGCACGCCCGGCGGCAGGGTAGGGTCGTCGATGTTCGGGTCGGGCGTCTCCGGTGGAATGGGAATGTTCATGGCCAGGCCTCCCTTGGGATTCAAGCGTCTTTGCAGGCTTTGACTTGGCCCTGCACCGTTCGCTCATTTTTTTTGAACCCCAGGCAGCGCCCACGGCTCTGAACCCTTACCGCCACCGCAAAAGGGAGCAAGGTTCGATGTCAGGAAATGAGCCGTTCGACAGCGTGCCCATGGCCAATGATCACCCGGACCAGGCCATCAGCCTGTCCCAGGCGTTGCTGGCGCCGCGGATCGTGGTCGAAGATACGCAACCGGTGCTCGACGCTGGCACCTTCGCCACCAAGGCGGTACGAGGCCAGCGCGTGGCGGTGAGCAGCAAAGTCTACAGCGACGGCCATGACCGCTTGGCGGTGGTCCTGCACTGGCGCCAGGCCCACAGCCGCCGCTGGCATACCGTGCCCATGCACTCGCCTGGCAACGACCTGTGGCTGGCCGAGTTCACGCCGCTCGAACTGGGCCTTCACCTGTTCAGCATCGAGGCCTGGATCGACCCCTTCGCCACCTACTGCCACGACCTCGAGAAGAAGTACCACGCCGGTGTCGACGTCACGCTCGAGCTGGAGGAGGGCAGGCTGCTGCTGGGCAAGGGCGCCGAGCGCAGCAACGGCCAACTGCGTGGGCAACTCGAGCAGCTCCAGCAACGCCTGCCGACGCTCGCCACCGATGATCAGGTGGCACTGTTGCTCGAGCCGGGCACCGCGGCGCTCATGGTCGATGCCGAGCACCGCAGTTACCTCACCCGCAGCGCAGAGTTCCCGGTGGATGTGGACCGCGAGCAGGCGCTGTTCGCCAGTTGGTACGAACTCTTTCCGCGTTCGATCACCGACAGCGCCGAGCGTCACGGCACCTTCAACGACGTGCACCAGCGCCTGCCGATGATCCGCGACATGGGCTTCGACGTGCTGTACTTTCCGCCGATCCACCCCATCGGCACCAAGCACCGCAAAGGCCGCAACAATGCCCTGCAGGCCGAGCCGGGAGATCCGGGCAGTCCCTATGCCATCGGTAGCCCCGAAGGTGGCCACGATGCCCTCCATCCGCAGTTGGGCAGCCGCGAGGATTTTCGCCGCCTGGTCGCCGCCGCCGCAGAACATGGGCTGGAAATCGCTTTGGATTTCGCCATCCAGTGCTCCCAGGATCACCCCTGGCTGACCGAGCATCCCGGCTGGTTCAGCTGGCGCCCGGACGGCACCATCCGCTACGCCGAGAACCCACCGAAAAAGTACCAGGACATCGTCAACGTCGACTTCTATGCCGCCGAGGCCGTGCCCTCCCTGTGGTTGGCCCTGCGTGACGTGGTGATCGGCTGGGTCGAGGAGGGCGTGCGCACCTTCCGTGTCGACAACCCGCACACCAAGCCGTTGCCGTTCTGGCAATGGCTGATCGCCAATGTTCGCAGCCGCTACCCCGATGTGATCTTTCTCGCCGAGGCCTTCACCCGCCCGGCGATGATGGCCCGCCTGGGCAAGGTCGGCTATGCCCAGAGCTACACCTATTTCACCTGGCGCAACACCAAGCAGGAGCTGCGCGAATACTTCCTCGAACTCAACCAGCCGCCCTGGTGCAACTGCTACCGGCCGAACTTCTTCGTCAACACGCCGGACATCAACCCCTATTTCCTGCAGACCTCCGGACGCGCGGGGTTCTTGATTCGCGCTGCCCTGGCGACCATGGGGTCCGGGCTGTGGGGCATGTATTCGGGTTTCGAGCTGTGCGAGGGCACGCCGTTGCCGGGCAAAGAGGAATACCTGGATTCGGAGAAGTACGAAATCCGCCCGCGGGACTTCACCCAACCCGGCAACATCATCGCCGAGATCGCCCAGCTCAACCGTATCCGCCGGCAGAACCGCGCCCTGCAGACCCACCTGGGCGTCGCATTCTTCAACTGCTGGAACGACAACATCCTGTATTTCGCCAAACGCACGCCGGAACGGGACAACTACATCCTGGTGGCGATCAGCCTCGATCCGCACAACGCTCAAGAGGCGCACTTCGAACTGCCGCTGTGGGAGCTGGGCCTGGACGACAACGCCGACACCCTCGGCGAAGACCTGATGAATGGCCACCGTTGGACCTGGCACGGCAAGACCCAGTGGATGCGCATCGAACCCTGGCACCTGCCGTTCGGCATCTGGCGAATCGAAAAAGCCCGTTAGAACGGCGTCCCCTGTGGGAGCGGGTTTACCCGCGAATGCGTCAGTGGGGTAAACCCCCTCCCACAGGTCTTAGCGCTACCGGACAACACCGTTGCACGCTGAAATCGAATTGAAAGGAGTCGCCCATGGCCAAGCGTTCCCGCCCACAAGCCTTCATCGACGACCCGCTGTGGTACAAGGACGCAGTGATCTATCAGCTGCACATCAAGTCCTTCTTCGACTCGAACAATGACGGCATCGGTGATTTCGCCGGGCTGATCGGCAAGCTCGACTACATCGCCGAGCTGGGCGTCAACACACTGTGGCTGTTGCCGTTCTACCCCTCGCCACGGCGCGATGACGGCTACGACATCGCCGAGTACAAGGCCGTGCACAGCGACTACGGCACTCTGGCCGATGCCCGGCGCTTCATCGCCGAGGCTCACAAACGCGGCCTGCGGGTGATCACCGAGCTGGTCATCAACCACACCAGCGACCAGCACCCTTGGTTCCAGCGCGCCCGCCACGCCAAACCTGGGAGCAAGGCGCGGGACTTCTACGTGTGGTCGGACACCGACCAGAAATACGACGGTACGCGGATCATCTTCCTGGACACCGAAAAGTCCAACTGGACGTGGGATCCGGTCGCCGGCCAGTACTTCTGGCACCGTTTCTATTCGCACCAGCCGGACCTGAACTTCGACAACCCGCAAGTGATGAAGGCCGTGATCGGCGTCATGCGCTTTTGGCTCGATCTTGGCGTCGACGGCCTGCGCCTGGATGCGATCCCCTACCTGATCGAGCGCGACGGCACCAACAACGAGAACCTCCCCGAAACCCACGCGGTACTCAAGGCGATCCGTGCCGAGATCGACGCCAACTACCCCGACCGCATGCTCCTGGCCGAGGCCAACCAATGGCCCGAGGACACCCGCCCCTATTTCGGCGAGGGCGATGGCGACGAATGCCACATGGCGTTCCACTTCCCGCTGATGCCGCGCATGTACATGGCCCTGGCCATGGAAGACCGCTTCCCGATCACCGACATCCTGCGCCAGACCCCGGAAATCCCCGCCAACTGCCAATGGGCGATCTTCCTGCGCAACCACGATGAACTCACCCTGGAAATGGTCACCGACCGCGAACGTGACTACCTGTGGAACTACTATGCCGAGGACCGCCGCGCCCGCATCAACCTTGGCATCCGCCGTCGCCTGGCGCCGCTGCTGCAGCGTGACCGTCGGCGTATCGAACTGCTCACCAGTCTGTTGCTGTCGATGCCTGGCACTCCGACCCTGTACTACGGCGATGAATTGGGCATGGGCGACAACATCTACCTGGGCGACCGCGATGGCGTGCGCACGCCCATGCAGTGGTCGCCGGACCGCAACGGCGGATTCTCCCGCGCCGACCCGCAGCGCCTGGTGCTACCGCCGATCATGGACCCGCTCTATGGCTACCAGACCGTCAACGTCGAGGCCCAGTCCCACGATCCGCATTCGCTGCTCAACTGGAACCGCCGCCTGCTCGCCGTGCGCAAGCAGCAAAAAGCCTTTGGCCGTGGCACCCTGAAAATGCTCACCCCCAGCAATCGACGCATCCTCGCCTATTTGCGCGAGTACACCGATGGTGAGGGCAACACCGAGATCGTTCTGTGCGTGGCCAACGTTTCGCGGGCGGCCCAGGCTGCCGAGCTGGAGCTGTCGGCCTACGCCGACAAAGTACCGGTGGAGATGCTCGGCGGTAGTGCCTTCCCGCCCATCGGCCAGTTGCCGTTCCTGCTCACCCTGCCGCCCTATGGTTTCTACTGGTTCCTGCTGGCTTCGCGCGATCGCATGCCCAGCTGGCACATCGAGCCGAGCGAAGGCTTGCCGGAGCTGACCACCCTCGTGCTGCGCAAGCGCATGGAGGAACTGCTCGACGCACCCTCGAGCGAGACCCTGGAAACCACCATCTTGCCCCAGTACCTGCCCAAGCGGCGCTGGTTCGCCGGCAAGCAGGGGCCGATCGATCAGGTGCGCCTGAGCTATGGCGTGCGCCTGGCCACGGCCACCACGCCGGTGCTGCTCAGTGAGCTGCAGGTGCACAGCGAGGGTGTGGTGCAGCATTACCAGCTGCCGTTCGGCCTGCTGCCCGAGGAGCAGATCAACAGCGCCTTGCCCCAGCAGCTGGCGCTTTCGCGGGTGCGCCGTGGCCGCCAGGTGGGGCTGATCACCGACGCCTTCGTGCTCGAGCCGTTCATTCGCGCCGTGCTCAGCAACTGCCAGGCCCGCACGCGTCTGCCGTGTGGTACGGGCGAACTGCGTTTCGACTGCACCGAACAACTGGCCAGCCTTGCGCTCAATGAAGAAAGCGAAGTGCGTTACCTTAGCGCCGAGCAGTCCAACAGCTCGGTGGTGGTAGGCGGCAGCCTGGTGCTCAAGCTGATCCGCCGGGTCAATCCAGGCATTCATCCGGAGCTCGAGATGAGCGCGTATTTGACGGCCGCCGGCTTTGCCAACATTTCGCCGTTGCTCGGCTGGGTCAGCCGGGTCGATGATCAAGGCACGCCGCATCTGCTGATGATTGCCCAAGGCTATCTGAACAACCAGGGCGACGCCTGGGATTGGACCCAGAACACCCTGGAGCGCGCCGTGCGCGACGAGATGGAGCCGGCCAGCGTCGAGCCCGAGGCGCACACCGACGCCTTGGTGGAACTCACAGGCTTTGCCGCGTTGCTGGGCCAGCGACTGGGCGAGATGCACCTGTTGCTGGCCGCACCCAGTGATGACGAGGCTTTCGCGCCGCGCCCCAGCGCCACCGAGGACAGCACCCGCTGGAGCACGCAGGTCAGCGCGCAACTGGACCACGCCCTGGACCTGTTGGCCCGGCACCGCGACAGCCTGGACCCTGACAGCCAGGCCCTGGTCGACGACCTGGCGCAACAACGCGAGGGCTTGGCCCAGCACATCGACACCCTGGCCCGCCAGGCCCAAGGCGGTCTGCTGATGCGCGTGCACGGCGACCTGCATCTGGGCCAGGTCTTGGTGGTGCAGGGCGATGCGTACCTGATCGATTTCGAAGGCGAGCCTGCCCGGCCGCTGGAGGAGCGACGGGCCAAGCACAGCCCGTACAAGGATGTCAGCGGCGTGTTGCGCTCCTTCGACTATGCTGCAGCGATGATCTTGCGCAGCGCCTCGGCGGTAGACCTCTCCGACGCTGCACGCCAGGCTCGGCAGCGAGTTGCCCGGCAGTACCTGCATCAGTCGCGTCATGCCTTCGTCGAAGCCTATGGCCTGGCCACCGCCGCCATGCCCCACGCCTGGGAGCAGGCCGAGGGCGAGCGCGCCGCACTGGAGCTGTTCTGCCTGGAAAAAGCCGCCTACGAAATCATCTACGAAGCCGAGAACCGGCCAGGCTGGTT
Source organism: Pseudomonas sp. CK-NBRI-02 (assembly GCF_008124495.1). NCBI lineage: Bacteria > Pseudomonadati > Pseudomonadota > Gammaproteobacteria > Pseudomonadales > Pseudomonadaceae > Pseudomonas > Pseudomonas sp. CK-NBRI-02. The sequence continues at coordinate 20,865 of NZ_VSJH01000021.1, forward strand.
GGCTGTGCCCTTGCATGGACTGCATGGGCTAATCAGTACGTGGGGGGAGGGCTAGGCCTCATGACAGGCGATAGGCCTCCTCTGTGGGAGCGGGTTATTTACTTCAAACAACAACGGATAGGGGCAGTGAGATGAATGCAACCACGCGTGATAACGGCGGCCTTCGGCAACGGGATCTGGACGCCCTGGCCCGCGCCGAGCACGCCAATCCCTTTGCGGTGCTGGGGCCCCACGCCGATGGTGCAGGAGGGCTGTTCGTCCGGGCCTTCCTGCCCACTGCGCTGAACGTCCAGGTGCTGGCGCGCCATGATGGGCGTGTGCTGGCCGAAATGGTGCAGGGCAGCCTGCCGGGGCTGTTCACCGCGCACCTGGACGAAGCCCATCCGTACCTGCTGCGCATCGGTTGGGCCGGAGGTGAGCAGATCACCGAGGACCCCTACAGTTTCGGCCCGCAACTGGGCGAAATGGACTTGTACCTATTCGCCGAAGGCAACCACCGCGATCTCTCCGGGCGTTTCGGCGCCCAGCCGATGTGTGCCGATGGCATCGATGGGGTGTGCTTCTCGGTGTGGGCACCCAATGCCCGGCGCGTGTCGGTGGTGGGCGATTTCAACAACTGGGACGGGCGCCGCCATCCCATGCGCCTGCGCCACGACGCCGGCGTGTGGGAGCTGTTCGTGCCACGCCTGGGTATCGGTGAGGCCTACAAGTTCGAGGTGCTCGGCCAGGACGGTGTGCTGCCGCTCAAGGCCGACCCGCTGGCCCGCGCCACCGAGTTGCCGCCGAGCACCGCGTCCAAGGTGTCAGGCCCCCTGCAGCACGCCTGGCAGGATCACGACTGGATGCAACAGCGCGCCGCGCGTCACGCCTACGACGCGCCGCTGTCGATCTACGAGCTGCATGCCGGCTCCTGGCGCTGCGAGCTGGACGACGCCGGCGAGGTGTCGCGCTTTTACAACTGGCGTGAACTGGCCGAGCGCCTGGTGCCCTATGTGCAGGATTTAGGGTTCACCCACATCGAGCTGCTGCCGATCATGGAGCACCCGTTCGGGGGCTCCTGGGGCTACCAGCCACTGTCGCTGTTCGCACCCACCTCGCGCTACGGCAGCGCCGAGGACTTCGCGGCGTTCATCGATGCCTGCCACCAAGGTGGCATCGGCGTGCTGCTGGACTGGGTTCCGGCGCATTTCCCCACCGATGAACATGGCCTGGCTCGCTTCGACGGCACCGCACTCTACGAATACGACAACCCCCTGGAGGGCTACCACCAGGACTGGAACACCTTGATCTACAACCTGGGGCGCAACGAGGTGCGCGGTTTCATGATGGCCTCGGCGTTGCACTGGCTCAAACACTTCCACATCGATGGCCTGCGGGTCGATGCCGTGGCCTCGATGCTGTATCGCGACTACTCGCGCAAGGCCGGCGAGTGGGTGCCTAATCGCCACGGCGGCCGTGAAAACCTCGAAGCCATCGATTTCATCCGCCACCTCAACGGCGTCGCCGCCGTCGAGGCACCGGGCGCCTTGATCATCGCCGAAGAGTCCACCGCCTGGCCCGGGGTCAGCCAGCCGGTGCAGCAGGGCGGGTTGGGCTTTGCCTACAAGTGGAACATGGGCTGGATGCACGACACGCTGCACTACATCCAGAACGACCCTGTGCACCGTGCGTATCACCACAACGAGATGAGCTTCGGGCTGATCTACGCGTACTCAGAGCATTTCATCCTGCCGATCTCCCACGATGAAGTGGTCCATGGCAAGCATTCGCTGATCGACAAGATGCCCGGCGATCGCTGGCAGAAGTTCGCCAACCTGCGCGCCTACCTCACCTTCATGTGGACCCACCCCGGCAAGAAGCTGCTGTTCATGGGCTGCGAGTTCGGCCAGTGGCGCGAGTGGAACCACGACCACCAGCTGGATTGGTACCTGCTGCAGTACCCCGAGCACCAAGGCGTGCAGCGCCTGGTGAGCGACCTCAACCGCCTGTACCGCGAGCTGCCCTCGCTGCACGAACAGGATTGCCAGCCCCAGGGCTTCCAGTGGCTGATCGGCGATGACGCGCACAACAGCGTGTATGCCTGGCTGCGCTGGAGCAGCGCCGGGGAGCCGTTGCTGGTAGTGGCCAACTTCACCCCGGTGCCACGTGAGGGGTACCGCATCGGTGTGCCGTTCGGCGAGCGCTGGCAGGAGTTGCTCAACAGCGATGCCGAGCTGTATGCCGGGTCGAATGTGGGCAATCTGGGAGCGGTGGCCAGTGAGCAGGTGGCCAGCCATGGGCAGCCGCTATCGCTGGCCTTGAACCTTCCGCCGTTGGGGGTTCTGGTGATGAAACCGGCCTGAGCTGTACCGGGGGCCGCAAAGCGGCCCCTTAAGTCTTGAGGTGTTCCATCGATTGAGGACATGGGGCTGCAAGGCAGCCCCGAAGTCTCACCAGCGCATTCTCACGCCCAGGCTGCCAATCAGGCCATTGAGGTCATTGCCGTCCACATCGCTGCTGTAGTCGGCACTGACGAACAGCGCTACTTTCGGCGTGACCCGCGCCACCAATCCCAAGCCAAGGTCCACGGTGGTCGAGTACCGGGAGCTGGAGATCTTGTCGACCTGGTCCAGCTTTACGGTGTCCGAGTCGGTGAAGTCGTACCACACGTTGGTCCGCACGTAGGGTTCGATGGGCATCCCGCGTACGGTGTAGCGCCCCGACAATTTGGCACCGACCCGGCCGCTCCAGCTCGGCTGGCTGTCGAATGCCTGCAGGGTTTCTTCCTGTGCCCGGTTGCCGGGGAAGAACTGCTGGTTGATCAACTGCGCCTGGGGCTCGATGACCCAGCCACCGCCCAGGCCGATGGGGTATCCACCTTCAACCGAAAAGGTCATCGCATGGCCGCTGTCGTCCAATCGCTGGCCGCTCTCCCCACGGCCATTGACGTCGATGCGGGTGCCCATGGCCACGGCATCGACGTGCCAGCCTTGCTCATGGGTCATGCTCCAGTACACCCCCAGGCTTTCGCCGCTGAGGTTAACGGCATTCTTCTGCTTGTCGCCGAGCAACCGGCGCATGCCGTTGAAGCTGCTTTGCAGGTTGTTGTGGCCCACGAAAATCCCCGCCCGATGCACATTGCCGTTGGTTTCACGCACGAACAGGTCCGGGCCGATCGTCAATTGTTGGCTGGGCGCCTCCAGTTGCGCGGGCACTTGGGCGCCGGGTCTTGTGGCATCCGGGAAGAACTGCGACCACTGGCTGGCGACCAGGTCCGGGGCCGCCTGGCCGTGGCGTTCGCTCATGCGCTCGGAAAATGCACTCAGGGTGCCCAGGCTCAGGCCGCTGGCGGTCACCGGATCGAGGGAGAGCTGCGGCACGGCCGGCGGCTGCAACAGGCCAGCGAAGGAGGCCTGTTCCTGCAGTTCGAACGCGAAGGTTTCCACCGGGGTTGCCAGGAGCAGCGACGTGGAAACCGCACAGAAAATCGCGTCGAAGCGCCAGGGGTTCGAGGTTCTTTTCATGGCGGATCTCCTCTGTTGTGTTGTTGTGTGTTGGTACAGCCCAAGGATCTGGCCTGATGTCACGAGCTGTACGACACAAAAACAGAGGGCGACCCAAACCAGCACGCCTGGGCTCGCAGGTACGCACAAAGGTGCACGCTAGAGGCCCGGCGCGAATTTTTTACGACACGTTGTAGAGTTCAGCTAAGGAGACGTCGCCGCCTGCGTCAAGAAAGCGTGAAAGACTTGTCGGTATGTCGATGAGGGTCGTAACCGAATGATTTGGCTGGAAATTCAGCTATCGATATCGAGGTTGGTTCTTTGCCGTGGTTGGACTATGCCGAATCATTGCTAAAGACGCACCTCCACCGCCAAGGGCAGGTGATCGGACAGATGCGTCCAAGGCTTGTGCCCGAGGATTCGCGGGGCATGACTCTCGGCGTTGCGCAGGTAAATGCGGTCCAGGCGCAGCAGCGGCAGGCGGGCCGGATAGGTGCGTGCCAGCAGGCCGTGGTGGCGCTCGAATGCTTCGTGCAGATCACGCTGAGCCCCCAGGGTGCGATTGCCGCGCAGCTGCCAGTCGTTGAAGTCGCCCGCGATGATCACCGGGGCATCGGCCGGTAGGCTGTCGAGCAAACGGCGCAACAGGTGCAGTTGCTTTTGCCGATGGCTTTCCAGCAACGACAAGTGCACACAAATGGCATGCACCTGGCGTTGGCCGGGCACGTCGAGGATGCAATGCAACAGGCCCCTGCGCTCGGGGCCCGTGATCGATACGTCGAGGTTGCGGTGTTCGAGAATCGGGTACTTCGACAGCAAGGCATTGCCGTGGTGGCCATCGGGATAGACCGCGTTGCGACCGTAGGCGAAGTCGCTCCACATGCTGTCGGCAAGAAACTCGTATTGGGACGTCTGTGGCCAGCCCGGGTAGCGCGCGGCGTGGCGGTCATGGCTGCCGAGCACTTCCTGGAGAAACACGATGTCGGCCTGGGTACTGCGCACAGCCTCGCGCAGCTCTGGCAGGATGAAGCGCCGGTTGAAGGCGGTGAAGCCCTTGTGGGTATTGACCGTCAGCACCCGCAGCCGATGAACGGCTGGGGCTTGGCTGACGCTGGCGAAACCTGGACTACCGGCTTCGGGGCTCACGATGGCTCCTCAAGAACTGCGGGGTTGAATGCCCCATCGCAGGCATGCCGACGTCAGGGCCACTCGCACAAACAGACACTGATTCGGACAGATCTTGCTCGCCTGGGTTCACTCTCCAAGAGGCATCAGGTGTACATACTTATGCGGCTCTTTTCGCAAGCCAGTGAGACAGGCCTATCACTCTTCTTCGCGCTGTAGCGCCATCAGCAGCAATGAGCGCCCTTTGACCTCGAACAGCGTGTCGAAGGCCAGGTGCTGAGGCTTACGCATCTGTGGCCGGTCGGTGTCGACCAGGCAGCTCCAGTAGTCGCCCTCGGGCACCGAGGGCAGCTGGAAGGGCACCGTGTCATGGTAGGCGTTGACGATCAGCAGCAAGGTCGCCTCGCCGCCGGGCCGGGCAATGCCACTGACCTGGGCGCGGCCGTCCATGAGCATGCCCAGGCAGCGGCCATGGGGATCTTCCCATTGCTCCACGCTCATTTCATTGCCATCGGGCGCCAGCCAGGTGACGTCCTTGACCCCGATCGCCTCGTTGTAGTCGCCCACCAGGAACCGCGAACGGCGCAGCACCGGGTAGGCCAGGCGCAGCCGGGTCAGGCGTTTGACGAAGGCCAGCAGTTCGGTGCCTTCCTGGTCCAGATCCCAATTGATCCAGCCGATCTCGCTGTCCTGGCAGTAGGCATTGTTGTTGCCGTGCTGGGTGCGGCTGAACTCGTCGCCGGCGACGATCATCGGCGTGCCCTGGGCCAGCAGCAGGGTGGCGAAGAAGTTGCGCATCTGGCGCATGCGCAAGGCGTTGATCTGTGGGTCGTCCGTAGGCCCTTCGACACCGCAGTTCCAGGACAGGTTGTTGTCGGTGCCGTCCTGGTTGTTCTCGTCGTTGTCCTCGTTGTGCTTGTCGTTGTACGACACCAGATCGCGCAGCGTGAAGCCATCGTGGGCGGTGACGAAGTTGACCGAGGCATAGGGCCGCCGGCCACGGTTGTTGAACAAGTCGCCCGAGGCGGTCATGCGTGAGGCGAAGTCCGCCAGCTGGCCTTCATCGCCTTTCCAGAAGGCGCGCACGGTGTCGCGAAAGCGATCGTTCCATTCTGCCCAGCCGGGGGCGAAGTTGCCGACCTGGTAGCCACCCGGGCCGCAGTCCCAGGGCTCGGCGATCAGCTTGACTTGGCTCAGCAGCGGGTCCTGGCGGCAGGCCACCAGGAAACTGTGACGCTCGCTGTAGCCATCGTGATAGCGCCCCAGGATGGTCGCCAGGTCGAAGCGAAAACCATCGACATGCATCTCGCCGGCCCAGTAGCGCAGTGAGTCGGTGACCAGTTGCAACACGCAGGGATGGCTCAGGTCGAGGGTATTGCCGGTGCCGGAGTCGTTGATGTAGTAGCGCTTGTCGTCGGGCATCAGCCGGTAGTAGGAGGCGTTGTCGATGCCGCGCATGGATAGCGTCGGCCCCAGCTCGTTGCCCTCGGCGGTGTGGTTGTAGACCACGTCCAGGATCAGCTCCAGGCCAGCATCGTGCAGGTGCGCGACCATCTCCTTGAACTCGGCGACCTTGCCGCTGGCCAGGTACTTGGGGTGAGGCGCGAAGAAGGCGATGCTGTTGTAGCCCCAGTAGTTGTTCAGGCCCTTCTGCAGCAGGTGCTGGTCGTTGACGAAGGCGTGGATCGGCAGCAGCTCGATGGAGGACACGCCCAGGTCCTTGATGTGCTTGAGCAGCTCATCGTTGGCCAGGCCCGCGAAGGTGCCGCGCAGTTCTTCCGGTACCGCCGGATGGCGCATGCTGATGCCACGGGTATGGGCTTCGTAGAGAATGGTGCGCTCCCAAGGGATCTGCACCCGCTGGTCGCGGCCCCAGGTGAAGGCCGGGTCGATGACCTTGCACTTGGGTACGAAGGGCGCACTGTCGCGCTCGTCGAAGGACAAGTCGCCATCGGGATGGCCGATGGTGTACCCGAACAGTGCCTCGGACCATTTCAGATTCCCCACCAGTTGCTTGGCGTAGGGGTCGATCAGCAGCTTGTTGGGGTTGAAGCGGTGACCATTCTCCGGTTCGTACGGGCCATGGACCCGGTAACCGTAGACCAGCCCGGGATGCGCGTCGGGCAGATAGCCGTGGTAGATCTCATCGGTGTATTCGGGGAGCTCGATGCGTTCGATCTCCTGTTCGCCGGTGGAGTCGAACAGGCACAGCTCGACCTTGGTTGCATTGGCCGAGAACAGGGCGAAGTTGACGCCCAGACCGTCCCAGGTGGCACCAAGAGGGAAGGGCAAGCCTTCGCGGATGCGTGAGGGAGCGACGGAGCGGGTTTTCTTCGGGGTGCGGGGGCTCATGACAGTCCTCGTTGGCCTGGTGGACGGATGTACCGATGCATCTATGCCAGCCCTTTCGCGGGCAAACCCGCGAAAGGGTTCGGTACAGGCTCAGCCTGCAGTGGGTTTCTTCACAGCCTTTGGCTTTTTCGCCGCAGCCGGCTTGACCCCCGGCAAGGCAGCCACTTTCGGCTCGGCCGGCGCTTTGGGTTCAGCCGCTGCCTTGGGCTTGGCCGCCGCCTTCTTGCGCGGGGTCGCCTTGGGCGCCAGCGCCTCGGCCTCGGCCAGTTTGCGCGCCATCTCCCAGTGGCGTTCTTCCTGACCTACGGGTTTACCCTCCGACTCCCAGATCTGGTAGGCGAATTCGCGAATACGTTTTTCATCGGCACTCATCATGACGCTCCTGGTGTTCAAGATTGTTGTATCAGCAGGTTGACCGGAAACTCCGCCAGCACAGTATTCAAATACAGCTCCTTTGAAGGGCTGACAGCCGCACTGGAAAAAAGTCCCAAGCAAGTGGCAGACGACAAGGCAAACGGCAAGATCAGCCGTGTATCGTCCCAGTTCTGCGCTGGGATCAAGGGCACAGGGGCGTCGCCGAGCAGGGGGGCGCACAGGCGCGGCACTACCACGATGGCCCGGGCATCCTCGCCCAGGCGTGCGAACGCCAGCACCTTGTCGGCGTGCCGGCCATGCACGGTCAAAGGCAGGTAGGCGCCGCGTTGGAACAGCTGCGGATGGGCCTGGCGGGCATCTAGAACCCGGGCGATCAGCGCCTGCTTGACACGCCCATCGCGCCAATGCGCCAGCAGCTCGGCCAGCGGCACGCTGTCGTCCAGGCTCGCGCGGCGCGCGGCGTAGTCCACCGGGCGACGGTTGTCCGGGTCGACCAGGCTCAGGTCCCAATACTCGTTGCCTTGGTAGAGATCCGGTACGCCGGGGCTGGTCATGCGCAGCAGGCACTGAGCCAGGCCGTTGAGTGCGCCGGCAGAGGCGATGTGCTGCGCGGCGTCGTGAAGCGAGCGGCGCAACTGTTGGTTTTGCGGCCCCAGCAACAGCTCGTCAACGTAGGTCGCGCAGGCTTGCTCGTAGGCGTCGTTCGGTGCGCTCCAGCTGCTGCGCAGCTTGGCCTCGCGCAGGGCCTTCTGCTGCCACTGGCGGACCCGCTCGGCATAACGGCCCAAGGCTCCGAGGTCCTGCAGGTCCAGCTCCAGCGGCCAGCTGCCGATCAGCGTCTGGTACAGCAGCAGTTCGTCCGCCGGGCTCGGTGCCGGGCCGTCGTTCAATGACTGGCGCAGTGGTGTGGCGAGCTCGCGCCAGTGCTCCACCCGGCTGGCCAGCCAGGGGCCGTGTTCGCTCAGCACCGCCAGGCGCGCGCGGCAGTCCTCGCCGCGCTTGTGGTCGTGGGTGGCGGTGGCCAGCAGGTTGTCGGGAAAGTCCCGCAGGCGCCGCTGGGCCTCGTTGTGGAACCAGGTGGCATCGGCGCTGAACCGTTCGGCTTCGAAGCCCACATCGTTGCGCGACAGCAGGCGTCCTGAGCGATAGAACGCAGTGTCTTCCACGGCTTTGGCCGCGCTCGGTGCCGTCAATTGCTGAAAGCGCACGCAGGCATGGCGCAGGTGCTTGCGGGGCAGGCCACGGGGCAGTTGGCGCCAGGGTTGGCCGCCCAGCCAGTGCTGCAGATGATCGAGCAGTGGCCAGTCGGCTTCAGCCAGGCTCTGCCGGGCGCCGGCCAGGGCGTGTTGGAAGAACGCTTCGTCTTCGGCCGGACGGCCGCAGGCATTGATGTAGGTGCGGTACACCGGGTAATGCTCTACCAGCGCCTGCAGCGCCCGCCGGATCGCGCCGAGGGTCAGGTCGCGGGTCATCAGGTCGCCACGGGCCACCTGCAACAGGGCCTGGGCCACGGACTCACAATCGCCGGCCAAGCTGGCATTGAGCACCAAGTGGCGAGCCTGGCGCACTTCCTCGGGAAAGTCCGGGCGTTCGCTGATACTGCTCCACAGCTCGGTCAAAGGGGCTTCGCCGGCCGGGTCGTGCTGCAACAGCGAGACTTGGTTCATGAACTCGTAGCCGGTGGTGCCGTCGGTGCGCCAGTCCAGATGCAGGTGCTCGCCTGCCCCGAGGATCTTCTCCACATAGATCGGAAAATGCGCTACGGCGGCCTGCACAGGGCGGCGGGCGAGCAGGCGCTCGACCCGTCGGCGCAGCTTGCGGCAGTACTGGCGAGGATCGGCCAGGCCGTCGATATGGTCGATGCGCAGGCCGTCCACCAGGCCTCGTTCGATCAGCTCGAACAGCTTGGCGTGGGTTGCCTCGAACACCACCGCACGCTCCACGCGTAGCCCGCCCAATTCGTTGATGTCGAAAAAACGCCGCCAGTTGATGTCATCGGCCGCAGTGCGCCAGCTGGCCAGGCGATAGGTCTGGTGTTCGAGCAGCAGGTGCAGGCGTTTCAGACCCGCTTCGGTGCGGCTGTCGAACGCGGCCAGGGCGCCGTCGAGGCTTGCGCCTTCGCCAACCAGGCGCGCCAGCTCGGCCTGCAGGGGCAGGGCGTCGGTCAACGGATCGGCGGCCTCGCGCAAGGCACTGAAGTGTTGAGCCAATGCTTGCAAAGCGGGGTGTTCGCTCTGGCCGAGGATTTGCCCGTAGTCCAGCGGGCAGATGGGGAAACGGTGCTCGTAATGGGCGACTTGCAGCACGCCTTGGTCGCTGTCGAACGTCAGCGGGATCTCGCCGTTGTGCAACGCCACGCCGTAGTCACTGCCCAGGAACGGCAGCAACAGTTGCCCGGCCAGCAGCGGGTCGCTGGAGTGCCACTGAATGTCGAAGAATTCTGCGTAGGGGCTGCGCCGGCCCCAGGCCAGCAGGCTCTGCCACCAAGGGTTGTCGGCGCCACCCACGGCCATGTGGTTGGACACCGTGTCCAGGATCAGCCCCATGCCATGCTGGCGCAGCGCGGCGACCAGGCGTTCGAGCGCCGCTTCCCCCCCCAGCTCCGGATTGACTTGGGTCGGGTCGACCACGTCGTAGCCGTGGCGCGAGCCCGCCCGGGCCTTGAGGATGGGCGAAGCGTACAGGTGGCTGATCCCTAGGCGGGCGAAGTAGGGCACCAGGGGCACCGCATCGTCCAGGGTGAAGTCACTGTGCAATTGCAGGCGCACCGTGGCGGTCAAGGGTTTCATCGGTCACGCTCCCAGGCTTGTTCGCGGGCTTGGGCCAGCAGCTCCAGGCGGCGGGCGGCGTCTTCGTCGTCAAGCAGCTCGCGCACCGGGCGGGCGAAGCGGCGACGCCAATTGGGGTGGCCATCGGTGGTGCCGGGCAGGTTGGGCTGTTCGTCGCAGCCCAGCAAGTCTTCCAGGGGGACCAGCACCAGGGGGGCACGGGTATGTCCGACGTAGCGGATCGCCGCGTCGATCAACGCGTCGTCGTCAGCCAGGGCGCCATAGTTCTGCTCCAAGGTGCGGCGCAGGCCATCACGCTCCCGTTGGCGGGTGTGGCGCCAATGCAGCTCGGCGGCCGCGTCCACCAGTTGCAGGCGATGGCTCCAGTCGATGTCGCGCGCTTGCAGCCAGCCGGCCAAGGGGGCGAGATCGTGGGTGCCGGTAGTGGCCAGGGCGTGGTCCGGCCAGTCGAGAATCGGTTTGAAATGCCCCGGCGGTTGTTGCTCGAACGGCAGCACGCGCATGCCCAGCACGGCCTTGGCCGCCAGGGTTTCGCGCAGGCCTTCGGGCACCGTGCCCAGGTCTTCACCCAAAATCACCGCCCGGTGGCGCACCGACTCCAGGGCCAGCAGGCGCAGCAGGTCGTCCAGCGGGTAGTTCAGGTAGGCGCCCTCGCTGGGGCGCGCCCCCCGCGGGATCAGCCACAGCCTGCGCAGGCCCATGACGTGGTCGATACGCAAGCCGCCGGCGTGGGCAAGGTTGGCGCGCAGCATTTCGATGAAGGCGCGGTAGCCGTTGCGCTTGAGGCCTTCCGGAGAAAAGGCGCAGATACCCCAATCCTGGCCTTGGCGGTTGAGGATATCGGGAGGGGCGCCGACCTTGAGATCGGCCAGCAGCTCGTCCTGGCGGCTCCAGGCCTGGCTGCCGGCGCCGTCGGCGCCCACGGCGAGATCCGCGATCAGGCCCACGGCCATGCCGTTGCCGCGCGCGGCCTCCTGGGCGCGTTGCAGGCCGCGTTCGGTGAGCCACTGGCAGAAGGCATGGAACTCGACCTGGGCCGGGCAGGCGCTGGCAAAGGCTTCCACCTCCGGGTGATAAGGGTCGTGCCAGGCCGATGGCCAGTTGCGCCAGTCAGCACCCAGGCCTCGGGCTACCGCTTCGGCCTGCAGCACCTGGAACCAACAGTGGTGCAACAGGGCCTGGCCACCGGCCTCACGGTAGCTGTCGAAGTCCTTTTGCAGGGGGTGAGCGCCCCGGCTGAAGTCCTTGTACAGCGCCTGCAGCAGCTGTTGCCTGGCTTCGGCGGCGCGGGGCCAGTCCACCAGCGGCAGTTGCTCGAGCTCGTCGAGCAGCGGCTGCAACTGGCACGCCTCGATCGCCATGCGCACTTCCCGCTCGCCCAGCAGTGCGGCGGGGCTGGCGTACAGCGTGTTGAGCAGCAGGCGGCTGGAGGGGGAGTAGGGGCTGTAGTGGCGCTGGTCGATCGCCGACAAGGCGTGGATCGGGCTGATCGCCAAGGCGTCGGCGCCTCGTTCCGCGGCGGCTCGGGCCAGTTGCTCCAGGGCCAGGCAGTCGCCGTAGCCGCCGTCACCGGGGCGTCGCAGACTGTACAGTTGGACCGCAAGGCCCCAGCACCGAGGCGGTGATTGCTCGGTTGCCTCGTCCAAGGCATGGCAGCGCGCAGGCGCGACCGCCAGGGTGAACGGGCGGTCGTCGATGTTCAGTTGGTGATAGCCCACGGGCAGCTCCCCCGGCAGCTGCGCCTGGCCATCGAGGGCCAGGGTCAACGGGTCACCGTTCTCGAGGGTGCACTGCACCGGGCTGCCAGGGGCGAAATAGCGCGCAAGGTCCAGCGGCAGGCCCACATCGGCGGTGAGCAACGGCGGCAGATGGTCGGCATCCTCGGCCTCATCGAGCGCCTGGAGGCTGGCGGCGATAGCGGTTTCGTCTTCGGCCGGGTGGCCAAGGCCTGCCAGCACCTGGCGCAGGACGTCATCGCTGACCCGTTGGGGGCGGTCGTTGGCGTCGACCCAATCGCGGGCCAAGCCCACCCGCGCGGCCAGTCGGTGCAAAGGCAATTCGCTCATGGAGCCTCCTGGTCGGGTGGCAGCAGGCTGACCACGCAACTGTGCGCGGGCAGGGTAGTGTCGAGATGCGCGGTGTCGCTGCTGTCCAACAACCAGCGCTCGACTGGAGGCAGTGCTACCGATTGCGGCTCGCTGGCCAGGTTAAGGTCGATCCGCAATTGGCTACCGTCGCCCAGGCGCCAGCGTGCGGTCAGGGCCCGTTCGCCCAGTACCGTGGCGCCCAGGGCGCGACTGCCAGGCAGGCGTGGGGTGAGATGCAGGCGGCGCAGGGTCAGCAGGCGCTGGTACAGCCCGTGCCAGCCGGCCACCACATCCTGCGCTGCGAGCTGCGAGGCGTCGAAGGTGGCCTGGGCGTTGGGGTCGGGGATGCGTTCGCGCTGCGCAGGGTCGGCGAACGCAGCGAAGTGGGCGAACTCGGCACGGCGACCTTCGCGCACCGCGTCGGCCAGCTCATCGTGATGATCGGTGAAAAACAGAAATGGCCGGCGGCTGCCTTCTTCATCGCCCATGAACAGCAGTGGAATCATTGGCGCCAGCAGCAGCAAGCCGGTGGCCGCGCGCAAGGCCGGGGGCGGGCAGAGGCGGGTCAGGCGTTCACCCATTGCCCGATTGCCGATCTGGTCGTGGTTTTGCAGAAACAGCACGAACGCACTGGGCGCTAAGTGCCCGCTGGGCTCGCCCCGTGGCGTGCCATGGCGGTTGGCCTGGCCCTGGAAGACAAACCCCTCGCTCAGGCTGCGGGCCAGTTTTTCGATCGGACGATCCTTGTAGTCGGCGTAGTAGCCTTCCGTTTCGCCGGTCAACAGGACATGCAAGGCGTTGTGGCCGTCGTCGTTCCACTGGGCGTCGAAGCCCTGCTCGAGCAGCGAGGCCTGGTTGTGTTCGTTCTCCAGCACCAGCCATACCTGACGACCTGGGGCCACGGCGGCACGTACGCGCTGGGCCAGTTCGATGAGAAAGTCCGGCTGGTCGATGGCATGCACCGCGTCCAGGCGCAGGCCGTCGAAGCGATAGTCGCATAGCCACATCAGGGCATTCTGGATGAAGAACTCGCGCACCTGGGGCCGGCGAAAATCGATGGCAGCTCCCCAGGGCGTCTGCCGGTCTTCGCGAAAGAACGTGCTGGCGTACTGGTGCAGGTAGTTGCCGTCGGGACCGAAGTGGTTGTAGACCACATCGAGCAGCACCATCAGGCCATGGCCATGGGCCTCGTCGATCAAGCGGCACAGTTCGGTCGGACTGCCATAGGTGTGCTGCGGGGCGAACGGCAACACGCCGTCGTAGCCCCAATTGCGCGTCCCCGGAAACGCCCCCAGCGGCATCAGCTCGATGGCCGTGATGCCTATCTCGGCCAGGCGCGGCAGTTCGCGCATGACTCCGGCATAGCCGCCCAGCAAGCCGACATGCAGCTCCTGGATCACCGCCTCGTGCCAAGGTCGGCCTTGCCAGGGGTGACGCCATGGATAGCTGGCGGTGTCCACCACTTGGCTGGGTCCCTGCACGCCCTCGGGCTGGTAGCGCGACGCGGGGTCGGGCACCTGCAGGGTGTCATCGATTCGGTAGCGATAACGGTCGCCCGCCTGGCAAGACGCCAGGCCGGTGAACCAGCCATCTGCTTCAGGCAGCAGTTCGACCGCAGGTTGTTGCTCCAGCTGCAAGCTCACGCTGCGCGCATCGGGCGCCCAGAGGGCGAAGCGCGCCGACGTGGCGTCCAGCAAGTGTGCGCCATGCCTTTGCATCTTCGGTGCCCTCGTTCAGTAGTGGCCAGCGTGGGCCTGACAGACCAGCTCCTCGTACAGCTTGGCGTAGGGTTCCACGGCCTGGCACCAGTTGAAGGGCTGGGTCATGGCCAGGCAGCGCATGGCATTGAGCAGGTCTTTCTTGCCGTGCACGTAGAACGCCCGGCTCAGGGCCTCGCGGTAGCTCTCGACAGTGGACGCGTCGAACAGGAAACCGGTGACTCCGTCCTCGATGGTGTCGGCCAGCCCACCGGTGTTGCGCGCCACCGGCAGCGAGCCGAAGCGCTGCGCGTACATCTGGCTCAGGCCGCAGGGCTCATAGCGCGACGGCATCAGGAGGAAGTCGCTGCCGGCGAACATGCGTCGTGCATCGGTTTCGTTGAAGCCGATGCGCACGCCGATGCGTCCCGGGTAGCGCAGGGCCAGCTCGCGCATGGCCTGTTCTTCCTCAGGTTCGCCTCGACCGATAATGGCGATCTGGCCACCTTGTTTGACGATGTAGTCGGCCACGCCCAGCGTCAGGTCCAGGCCTTTTTGGTACACCAGGCGCGAGACCACGGCGAACAATGGCCCCTGCGATGCCTCGAGTTGGAACAGCGTGCGCACTTCTTGTGCGTTGCGCGCCTTGCCGTCCCAGTCGTTGAGGCTGAAATTGTGCTGCAGGTGCTTGTCGGTGGCCGAATCCCAGCTCTCGTCGATGCCATTGGGAATGCCGCCGAGCAGGCCCTGCTGCGCCTTGCTGGCCAGGAAGCCATCCAGCCCGCAGCCGAATTCGGGCGTGGTGATCTCCCGGGCATAGGTGGCGCTCACGGTGGTGATATGGCTGGAATAAGCCAGGCCCGCCTTGAGGAACGACAGCTTGCCGTAGAACTCCATGCCTTCCTGCTGCAGGGCATGGTCAGGGATGGCCAGCTCCGGGCAGCAGGCACGGCTGAACACGCCCTGGTAGGCCAGGTTGTGGATGGTGAACAGGGTCGGGGTGTTCAGGCCGCGCCAGTGCATGTACGCCGGGGCCAGGCCTGCCGGCCAGTCGTGGGCGTGCACCAGGTCGGGGCGCCAGTGGATCATGCCTTCGCCGGCGGCGATTTCCGCAGCGGCCAGGCCCAGTCGGGCGAAGCGGATGTGGTTGTCCGGCCAGTCGCGGCCATTGTTGGCGCCATAGGGCGTGCCGTCGCGCTCGTACAGTTCGGGGCAGAGCAGGACATAGATGACCAAGCCGTCGGCCAGATCCATGCGGCCGATCTTGCAGGGTGGCAGCGCCGCGTGCCCACCCAGTTCGCCGACGATATGGATGGGGTTGTCGCTGTCGACCACCTGGCGGTAGCCAGGAATCAACACACGGACATCGTGCAGATGGGACAGGGCCCGGGGCAGGGCCGAGGACACGTCGCCCAAACCCCCGGTCTTGACCAGGTCGGCGATTTCCGATGTGACGAACAGGATTTTGCGTTTGTGCGGGTTGTGACGGCGCTGGGCGCCGGGTGCCTTGGCTGTCGTGGCGAATCCTGGCGGCAGCGGTTCGCGGTTGTCCGGGGTGAATGTATCTACGTGAGGTTCGACAGCGGCACTGATCATACTTCTCTCCGTCCCTTGTATCGGGTGGCTGGCACCCTTTGGCGTTATGTCGTGTTGGTTCTCTCTAGTTCAAATCTTCGTAGTGCGGTCCATGCCCCAGAGTGGTGCGCACAAGCACCGTGCAATCGGCGTTCCAGCCGAAGGCAGTTGAGCTGTTTGGGGTGTGGGTGGGCCGAAGCGGGGAGGTCCCCTGTGCATTGGCCTACTTAGTTCCTGACCTGCCGCTTTGTTGGAAAGTTTCTTTTTTTTTCCGTCCGGTTACCCAGACGGTTTGGCGGGCAGAATCCCGAGTGTAGGAGAGGTTGCGTTACATTTGTGACCCGCTGGTCATTTAAATGATGACCGTGGGTCCGCGCAAACGTTGGCGGGCTGTCACAGGATGTTAATGCCGAAGGTAGAGGGGCCGCCTGAAAGGCAGCCCAGGACGCGAAAGGGTGCGTAGGCACTCCAGCGATCAATCGGTGGGCAATAGTGATGAATGGTGCTGGCTGATCAACCAGCGTTCGCCGTCCCAGCGATAGGTGAAGGTGTAACGTGCCGCCACTTGTTGGCCGCTGGCGGCAAGATCAAAGGTATACAAACCGGCCAGGGTCGCCTCGTTGCAGCTTTGGCGTAGGTGATAGGTGTCGAGTTTGCCGCTGGGGCGCTTGGCCAAAAAGTGTTCGAAGTAGTCAATGCGCGCCTCACGGGTCTGGCGAGGAATCCTGGAAACGGTCGGCAGCAGCAGGGCGTCGTCCTGATAAAGGCTGGCGACCTGGTGTGGATCGCCGCTTTTGAGGCTGTCGTTCCATTGCGTGAACAGCCCCAGCACTTCCCTTTCGCTGGCGGTCTTGCACAGAGCTGCCGTGGCAGGGGCCGACAGGCCGACAAGCCCGATGAAAGTCAGGATCAACCTGTATTTGGATGAGGTCATGCGCGATTTCCGCTCAAAGCAGGCAACACAAGCCTGCGACGCGGCCACTGTAGGAAGGGCGGCGACAGCGAACTATCGGAATCCGGTACGGAGGATGAAGGGAGAATCTTGTCGAGTGGGAGCCATCAGCTCCCACCAGTAGCGATGAAAGATCAGATGCGAATGGCTTTGTCGTCTTCGCAGCGGGCCTGCTCGAGCAACTGATTCAACTGGGCGACCTGCTGGCGCAATTGGTCGCGTTCGTCCTTCAGGCGGCGCAGCTCGTCACGGCGCACGGTGACATAGAGGGTCTGGGTGGGAGTGGAAGGCATCAGGGTACCCATTGGAACACCTCGCGGTTCTGGCTGGTGACAATTTCAAGCGTAGACGCTTGGCGCGGCGCGCATTCTGAATTCTTTTCCTGGCCTTGGGAACTTTTTTGTTTATCGTTGTCGCCCCGTTCGTCGGTGAACCCTCGAACGGAGCACTGGACTAATCTGAAAACCTGAACCGCGTTGTCATCCATTTCGTAAGGGGAGCATCGACACATGCAACTGGGAATTGTCGGGCTGGGCCGCATGGGCGGCAACATCGCGAGGCGTCTGATGCTCGCAGGGCATCGGACCGTGGTCCACGACCGCAACCGCGACGCGGTGATGACGCTGGAGAGCGAGGGCGCCCAAGGGGCACACGACCTGGGAGCGCTGGTGCAGAAGCTCAAGGCACCTCGCGCGGTGTGGGTAATGCTGCCTGCCGGTGAGCCCACCGAGCAGACCATCGCCCAGCTGGCCGAGCTACTGGAGCCGGGCGACGCGATCATCGATGGTGGCAACACCTTCTATAAGGACGACATGCGCCGGGCCGCCGAGCTGGCCAAGCTGGGCCTGCATTATCTGGACGTCGGCACCTCCGGTGGCGTGTGGGGCCTGGAGCGCGGCTACTGCATGATGATCGGTGGTGAGAAGGACGTATTCGAGCGCCTCGAGCCGCTGTTCAAGGCCCTGGCCCCTGGCGTAGGCGACATCCCCCGCACCCGGGGCCGCGAGGGTGAACATGGCCGCGCCGAGCATGGCTATATCCATGCAGGGCCTGCCGGAGCCGGGCACTACGTGAAGATGGTGCACAACGGTATCGAGTACGGCTTGATGCAGGCCTACGCCGAAGGCTTCGACCTGCTGCGCAGCAAAGGCGGCAACGAACTGCCCGAAGACCAGCGTTTCGACCTGGACGTGGCCGAGATCGCCGAGGTCTGGCGTCGCGGCAGCGTGGTGACCTCCTGGCTGCTGGACCTGACCGCCGACGCCTTGGTGGCTGACCCGCAATTGGCTCAGTTCAGTGGCTCGGTGTCCGACAGCGGCGAAGGCCGTTGGACCATCGATGCCGCCGTCGAGCAGGCCGTGCCGGTGCCGGTGCTGTCCAGTGCGCTGTTTGCCCGTTTTCGTTCGCGCCAGCAGCAGGGCACCTATGGGGACAAGATCCTCTCGGCCATGCGCCTGGGCTTCGGCGGCCACGTCGAGAAAGGCAAATGACGGCACAGCGCATCCCGGCCGCGCCGCCCTGCACGTTGTTCCTGTTCGGCGCCAACGGCGATCTGGTCAAGCGCCTGCTGATGCCGGCGCTGTACAACCTCAGCCGCGATGGCCTGCTGGACCGCAACCTGCGCATCGTTGGTGTCGACCACAATCCAGCCACGGCCGAGGCGTTCGCAGAGCGCCTGCATGCCTTCATGGTCGAGCGCGACAAAGGCGGGGAGGGCTCCAACAAGTGTCTGGATGACAAAGTGTGGGCGCGCCTGGCCAAACGTCTGGACTACCAGATCGGCGATTTCCTGAACCCGGCCACCTATGAGGCCATCGGCAAGCGCATCGACAAGACCGCCCATGGCAATGCCATCTTTTACCTCGCCACCTCGCCGCGCTTCTTCCCGGAAGTGGCGCAGCGTCTGGGAGATGCCGGGCTGCTCGATGAGTCCGGCGGCGGTTTTCGCCGGGTGGTGGTGGAAAAACCCTTCGGCACCGACCTGGCCAGCGCCGAGGCGCTCAACGCCTGCCTGTTGGGGGTGATGAGCGAGCGGCAGATCTACCGGATCGACCATTACCTGGGCAAGGAAACGGTGCAGAACATCCTGGTCAGCCGGTTCTCCAACGGGCTGTTCGAGTCGTTCTGGAACAACCATTACATCGACCACGTGCAAATCACTGCGGCCGAGACCGTCGGTGTCGAAACCCGTGGCGCCTTCTACGACAACACCGGCGCCCTGCGCGACATGGTCCCCAATCACCTGTTCCAGTTGCTGGCCATGGTCGCCATGGAACCGCCGGCGGCCTTCGCTGCCGATGCGGTGCGCAGCGAGAAAGCCAAGGTGATCGGGGCCATCCGCCCCTGGTCGCAGAAGATGGCCCTCAAGCACTCCGTGCGTGGCCAGTACGTGGCCGGCAAGCAGGGCCGCAAGCGCCTGGCCGGGTATCGTCAGGAGCCGAACGTCGACCCTCAAAGCCGCACCGAGACCTATGTTGCCCTCAAGGTGATGATCGACAACTGGCGCTGGGCCGGGGTGCCGTTCTACCTGCGCACCGGCAAGCGCATGAGCGTGCGCGACACCGAGATCGCCATCTGCTTCAAGCCGGCGCCGTATGCGCAGTTCCGCGAGTCGGAACTGGAACGGCCCAAGCCCAACTACCTGAAGATCCAGATCCAGCCCAACGAAGGCATGTGGTTCGACCTGCAGGCCAAGCGTCCCGGGCCTGAGTTGGTGATGGAAAACGTCGAGCTTGGTTTTGCCTACAAGGACTTCTTCAAGATGACCCCGGCGACCGGTTACGAGACCTTGATCTACGACTGTCTCACCGGCGACCAGACCCTGTTCCAGCGCGCCGACAACATCGAGAACGGTTGGCGCGCCGTGCAGCCGTTCCTGGATGCCTGGGCCAGCGGTGGGGAGGTCCATGAATACCCCGCCGGCGAAGATGGCCCCGCGGCGGGCGACGAGCTGCTCACGCGTGACAAGCGGGAGTGGCACACCTTGGGATAAAGGGCTGCGATGGGGCGCAAAGCGCCCCCAAACCGACCGTCTTGCAAAGGAGCGCCCATGCCAGCCCCGATCGAAGACTACGCGTTAGTGGGCAACTGCCGCAGCGCCGCCTTGGTCAGCCGCGACGGCTCCCTGGATTGGCTGTGCGTCCCCCGTTTCGACGCCCCGGCGGTGTTCGCCGCGCTGTTGGGCAATGAAGAGAACGGCCGCTGGCGACTGGCGCCCAGCGACCTTGTCGAAACCGTCACCCGCCGCTACCTCGATGACACTTTGGTGCTCGAAACCACCTACACCACTGCCAGCGGCCGCGCCCGGGTCATCGATTGCATGCCCCTGGGCGAACACAACGCCGTGGTCCGCATCGTCGAAGGCTTGGCCGGCGAAAGCGCCTTCGAGATGGATCTGGTACTGCGTTTTGACTATGGGCGCAGCGTCCCTTGGGTAGAGAAGCTCGACCCGCACACCCTCAGTGCGGTCGCCGGCCCTGACCGGATGATCCTGCGCAGCACGGAGCCTGTGCACTCGCGCGACTATCACAGCGTCAGCCGCTTTCGCGTTCTGGCCGGTGAGCGCCAGGTGTTCAGCCTGCGTCACCAGCTCTCGCATCTGCCGCCACAACCGGACTTCGACGTCGACCAGGCCTTGGAAACAACCATCGCCCAGTGGCAGGCCTTCGCCGCCCGCTGTCCGGATGTCGGCCCTTGGACGCCCTTGGTCCGCCGTTCCTTGCTCACCCTCAAGGCCCTGACCTACGCCCCCACCGGTGGCATTGTCGCCGCCGCGACCACTTCCCTGCCCGAGCGTGTGGGTGGCGAACGCAACTGGGATTACCGCTACTGCTGGCTGCGCGATGCCACCATGACCCTGTTGGCGCTGATGAACCTCGGCTACTTCGATGAGGCCCAGGCCTGGCGGGAATGGCTGCTGCGTTCGGTCGCCGGCAATCCCGAGCAGATGCAGATCATGTACGGCCTGGCCGGTGAGCGCGACCTGCAAGAGTTCACCCTGCCGTGGCTGAGCGGTTACGAGCACTCCCGCCCCGTGCGTATCGGCAACGCCGCCTCGGGGCAGTTGCAGCTGGACATCTATGGCGAGCTCGCCGATGCCATGACCCAGGCCATCCGCGGTGGCCTGCCCCGGCATCCGCGCAGCTCGGCCATTGCCCGCGCGATCCTGCCGTACCTGGAGCGCATCTGGCGTGAGCCGGACGAAGGCATCTGGGAAGTGCGCGGCGGGCGGCAGCACTTCGTGCATTCCAAGGTCATGGCCTGGGTCGCCTTCGACCGCGCCGCAAGCCTGGCCGACACCACCGAGGAAGACCGCGAACGAGGCCGGCACTACCGCCAAGTGGCCGATCAGATCCACCGCGAAATCTGCGAACAGGGGCTCGACCCTACGCGCCAGTACTTCGTCCAGGCCTATGGCTCCCGGGAAGTGGACGCAAGCCTGTTGCAGATCGCCCTGACGGGCTTCCTGCCTGCAGACGATCCACGCTTTCTGCGCACCCTGGCGCAGATCGAGCAGCGTCTGCTGCGCAACGGCTTGCTGCTTCGCTACGACAGCGACCGCTGTAGCGACGGCCTGACGCCGGGGGAAGGGACGTTCCTGGTGTGTTCGTTCTGGCTGGCGGACGTGTACGTGTTGCTCGGGCGGCAGCAAGAAGCCCAGGCCTTGTATGAGCGACTGGTCGGGCTATGCAACGACGTGGGCCTGCTGGCCGAGCAGTACGACCCGGTGGGTAAGCGGATGCTGGGCAATTTCCCGCAGGCGTTCAGCCATATCGGGATCATCAATACGGCGTTGAATCTGCACCGGGCGCAGTGTCCGGTGCGGGATCGGGCGGAGTTTTCCGACGCCAGTGTCACCCCTGTGGAAGCGGGCTCAACCGCGATGGGCGCGCGTAGCGCGCCCAAATAGCCGGTGGTGCCCCATGGGGTTACCAGTCGTGCGTATAACTGGCCGTCAACACCATGCCGGGTGCTGGCAGATGGCTGGTGTTGTTGTTATTGCGCAACAACTGGCTGTAGAGCGGGTAGTAGTCGCGATTGAACAGGTTCTGGATGCCCACGCTCACCTTGTCGTCAGGGGAGACCTGGTACTGGCTGATCAGATCCACGGTCGTGTAGGTGTCGACCTGGTGCCGGCCGAAGCTGTCCATGCCATCGAGGCGATAGTCCTTGGAGTCGAAGAAGGTGGCTTGCAGTCGGTTGCTCCAGTCGAAATTCGGCTTGTACTGCAGGTAAGCGGTCAGTTTCAGCGGAGGAACGCGGTAGCCGGTCATGTCTTGCCAGTCTTTGCCGTCTGGCTTTTCTCGTCCTTGCATCCAGGTCGCGCTGCCGCCGGCGCCCCAGATCTCATCGTCCGACAGCCAGTCGGCGCTGGCTTCGACGCCATAGATGCGCTCTTTGGTCCGGGTCAGGATCAAGCCGTTGTTGAAGCTTTGCACATCGCCCAGCTTGGACGTGGTGTAGAACAACGCCAGGGTGCCTAGCGTGTTGCTGCCCAGTTCCCCTCGCCAGCCAAGCTCATAGTTGTTGGTTTTCACAGGTTCCAGGTTCGAGGCGCTCAGATCGAAACCACGGCGTGCGTTTCGCAGTTGGATACCCACATCAGGCAGCTGGAAGCCCTGGCTGAAGGAGGCATAGATCTCCTGGCCGAGCACTGGCGAATAGACGATGCCAAGGTTCGAAAGCACCGCATCGTAGTGGATCCGCCCCCCTTCGACTGCCACGGGCGAGGTGGCCCGGGATTCGGACAGTGGAACGAAGTCATCGAACTGGGCGGTGGAGTATTCGTATCGCAGCCCGCCGTCGATCGACCAGTGCTCGTCGAAACGATGCTGAAGTTGGGCGAACGCGCCTGCGCTTCGGGTCTTGAGCGGCGGCATGTAGGTGAGCTTGCCGATCTTGTCGAAGACAAGGCCACCACTGGCGTCATAAGCCGCGGGGTCGAATACATCCAGTGGCATGTCGCTGCGCTCCTGGTTGTAGTCGCCGCCCCAGACCAATTCGGTATTGCCACTTTGCCCGAGCGGGGTGCGCAAGGTCAGGCGGCTGCCGAACACTTCGCTGTTCTGCATCACCTGGTCCACGTTGCCGCCACGGGTGGCGACGGCGCGGGCGTCGAATGGCGTGAAGCGCGTGAAATAGTCCCGGTAGTACAGCTGGGCGGAAAGCCGGCTCGAGAGGATATCGAGATGCTCGTATTCCAGATTCACCAGGGTGTTGCGAATGCGGTTCTGCTCGTCCAGATCCAGTCCCTTGATCGCGTTGGCCGGTACCGAGCCTGCTGGCAGTTTGGCGACGCGTGGGTCGGTGGCGTAGTCGGTGTCCTGGCGCGCGTCGTAGTGGCTGACACCCAGCTGCACCCGTTGGTTTTCGTCGATGTGCAGGCCAAGCTTGCCGCCGATGTTATAGATGTTGGCGTCGAACAGGTCCCCCTGGCTGGGCTCAGGCGCAATGCGGTCGCCGTGGGCATCGTACGAAGCACCGATGTGGCGGGTGCCGAAATCGAAGGCATAGTCCACCGCGCCTTGGGAGCCTGCGACATACTGCTGGAACTGCCCGCCCAGGCCATCGCTGCCCAGCCTGGTGAGGGGCGAGGTGGCGCTCAGGCTGGTCTGCGCGCGGTTCTCGCCACCGGCAGGGCGGGTAGTGATGGAGATGATGCCGCCTGTGGCGCCGCTGCCATAAATGGCGCTGCTGCCGCGGATGACTTCGACCTGTTCGATCAGTGCCGGGTCGATGTTGGCCAGGTTGCGCGAGGAGTCGCGGTTGGTGTTGAGCGGTACGCCGTCGACCATGATCAACATGCTGCGCCCGCGCAAGGTCTGGCCGTATTCGGTGACGGTGCGGCTGGAGTCGGACATGCCAGGAATCGCCTTGGCCAGTACCGTGGCCAGGCTCTCGGAGCCTTGGCGTAGCGCCTGTAGCTGGTCGTGGTCGATCAGTGTCGATTGCCGAGTTGCCGAGACCAGGTCGCTGCGGGTACGCGAAGAGGTGATTTCCATCTGCGCCATTTCAACAGGTTCGCTGCGGGTGATCGGCGAGGGGGTGGCCTGGATTTGCTCGGAGGGGACGATGATGAAGGTATGCGCATCCTTGGCCTGTACCTGCAGCCCTGAGTGCTCGAGCAGTTTTTGCAGTGCTTGCTCTGGCGTGAATCGCCCCTTCAGCGCAGGCGCCTGTTGGCCTGCACCCAGGTCGCCTGCAAAGATGATCTGTACCGAGGATTGCTGTGCCAGGGTGTTGATGGCCTGGCCAAGCGGGGCGGCCGGCAGATCGATGTTCACCAGTTCCTGGCCTTGAGCCGATATCGCGATGAACAGGCTGCTGGCGAGTAACGACAAGCGTAGAGAGCGACCGCGCAAGGAAGAATGCACTTCTCGAGTTCCTTTGTAGTTGGCTTTTTCAACTAGCCGTCTGGGGAATCGAAAAACCCTACCTTCGCTTGAGTATTTATTTTCCGGGCGCCCGGCGTTCGACCTGGACGCTGCCGTCTTCCTGGCGCGACAGGGAAACAGGCAGGATGCTTGGGAGCAGATCCAGCAGCAGATCGACGTTGTGCGCCTGGAACACGCCAGTCACCTTGAGCGCCGCCAGGCTTGGGTCACCCAGCTCGATGGGCGCCGTTCGATAGTGGCGAAGCACGGCAACGGCCTCGTCCAGCGGTGTTTGCTCGAACACGATGCGATCATGTTTCCAGGCCATCGCCTTGGTCGCGTCAACCTTCGCTACCGTCGTGAGCTGTCCACCGATCGCATCGACCTGTTGCCCTGGCGCCAGGATGACCGGCGTTTGCACGGTTGCCGGTGTATCGACTTCCACACGGCCCCGCGCCAACGTCACCCGAACATTGTCGTCATCCAGTCGACGGACATTGAACAGTGTGCCAAGCACCTGGACCCTGGCCGAACCTGCCGACACCACGAAGGGGCGGTAAACGGCCGAAGACACCTCGAACAGGACCTGGCCGGCGCGAAGATCCACATCGCGACTGAACACACGCCAGCGGACATCGATAGCGCTGGCGCTGTCGAGCAGCAGTTCGCTGCCATCGGCAAGCGCAACAGCGCGCCGCTCGCCGACCGCAGTGGTGAATCGCTCTTGCTTGTAGGCAGGGTTCAACCAGCCCAGGGCACCGATGGCCAGCGCGGCCAACAGCATGAGCGCGGCGGCCTTGGCTGGTTTGCGCGCTGTCGGCTTGGCTGGCGGAACGGGAAACAGCCGCTTGAGGTCTTCACGATGCCGTCCAAGGGCCTCATCCAATCGCCCCTTGTCGGTGTCATGGGTCATGGATGCACCTCGTCACGTCCGAGCGTTGCCCTGCATGCGGCAAGCCCCAGGCGAAGATGCTTTTCCACTGTCTTGATGGAAATACCAAGGTGCTTTGCCACTTCTGCTTGAGGGATTTCGTGGATTTTATGCAGGACGAACACCGCCTGACAGCGCGCAGGCAGTGCGGCGATCGCATCGACGAGCAATTGAAACTCACGCTCGGCCTCGTATCGGTTCACGGGGGTGGCAGCGGTACAGGGGATCTCGGGCAGTTCGCTGGCGGCCTCCACCCAGGCGGCTCGACGGCGCTCGCCACGGTAGCGGCTGATGGCGGTGTCGTGGGAGATTTTGCGCAGCAGGGCGAGGGGGCTGCGGACTTCTTCCTTTTCGCCTCGCTCGAGCAACTGCACGCACACGTCATGCACCACGTCGCGCGCTGAGCTTTTGTCACCGAAGCGTCGGCGAATGTGCTCCACGAGCTCGTCGTAGTGCCGGACCAGTGTGGTCAGCAGCGTCGGTTTGGCGGGATCGAACGACACGATGCACCCAGGAAGAAAGCTTGCTTTCGAAGCGAGTGGGCGAGTGTAAATGAGAAATAATTGCGAATAAATACCATCTTTCACAATGGTAATCGTCGAACGAAGGCGGGGGTCGAGCTTGGTTGGAGCTTTGGCGCCACAAGGGACGCGTTGCGTCGTCCCCTGTGGGAGTGCCCAAGCGATCAATCGTGATGCTTGTGCTTCTTGTGCTTGTGTTTCTTGCCGGAGTTGTGGCTGTGATTGTGATCGTCATCGGCCATGCTGTTGCCGATGGCACTGCCCGCCGCGCCGCCCAGGCCGGCACCGATGGCGCCGCCGGTGGAGCCGCCAACCTTGTTGCCCAGCACCTGGCCACCTGCGGCGCCCAGGCCACCGCCGATGGCGGCTTCGGTTTTCTTGCCGTGCTTGGCCGACACCGCACCGCCTGCCGCGCCGCCAACGCCGGCGCCGATCGCGGCACCCGTACTACCACCAATGGCCTGACCGACCACACTCCCCAGAGCTCCGCCGACACCACCGCCGACCGCGGTGTTGGTGGTTTCGCCGGCGATGGCATACGAGCTGGCCATCAAGGTGAACAGTGCGATTACAGGAAATGACTTGCGCATGTTTTACAGATCTCAGGATGAATCACGAGCGCGAAGTCTGCGGCCCGGCGTGGGCACGGTCAACGAAAAACCGATGGGCTCTGGACTCAGGTCAAGCATTCGACGAGCACTATGGCCGTTGGTCGGGGCGTTTCATGTCAAGTGCCCGTCGCGCGTCATGTGATAACGCCGCAGGTCTTGCGCCAGGATCAGGTTGCCGCGGTAGTGTGCCAGGGCTTCCTGATGCACGTCTGCGATGGACGGGCTGCGCTGGGGGTTGGGCTGATAGCGGGCACTGAAGTGGGTGAGCACCAGATTCTTCACCCCCGCCTGTTCGGCGAACTGCGCCACCGCGGCGGCCGTGCTGTGGCCGAAGGTGGCCTGGGTGCGCTCGATCAGCGGTTGGGTGAAGGTCGCCTCGTGCACCAGCACATCCACGTCCTTTGCCACCTCGGCGAGCAGGCCTGGGGTGTCGTTGTCGCCACAGACGATGATGCGCCGGGCAGGGCGGGACGCGCGCAGGTATTCCTGAGGGTTGAGCCTGCGGCCGTCGTGTACGACCGGATTGCCATGGGCCAGCTCGCCCCACAAAGGACCCCGCGGGATCCCCTCGGCGTCCAGGCGCTGGATGTCCAGGCGTGGTTCGGGGTTGATTTCGGTGAACACAAAGCCGTGGCTGGGGACGCGGTGAGAAAGCGCCACGGTGCTCACCTGGATATTGTCGTTGTGCCAGGTGCCGAGTGCTTCCACCGCCAATAGGCGCAGTTCGAAGGTCAGGAAGGTCTGGCTGACCGCAAGGCTCAGGCGTATCCAGTCGTGCAGCGCCGCCGGTGTGATCAGATCCAGGGGCTCGGTGCGCCCGGACATGCCTGCGCTGGCCAGCAGGCCTGGGAGGCCGAAGCAGTGGTCGCCGTGGACGTGGGTGATGAACACGCCTCGCAGGTCGCGGATCGACAGCGAGGTATGGAGCAATTGGTGCTGGGTGGCTTCTCCGCAGTCGACCAGGTACCAATGGCTTCCAGTCGCTTCGATGACGGCGGTGCCGGTCACGTTGCGCGCCTTGGTGGGAACACCGGCTGAAGTGCCCAGAAACTGCAGATCCATGGGTGGGCTCCTTAGGGGGATAGCGGCATTTTCACGGGTGACCCTGCCGTGAGGCAAGCCGGTGGCCCGAGGATCGAAAAGATGCGTCCCACGCGCCGATCAGTAGGGTATTTCTGTAAGATTTAGTCTTCATTTTGCTTAGAGCTTTGGCTATGGACGTTCATTCGATTCTCGCCTTCACCGTGGTCGCCGCGATTGCCATTGCCAGCCCCGGGCCCGCCACCTTGATGGCCATCAATAACAGCCTGGCGCACGGACAGCGCAGCGCGGTGTGGTCCTCGATCGGCAATGCCAGTGGCCTGTTCTGCCTGTCCTCGGCCGCAATGCTTGGCCTGGGGGCGCTGCTGGCCAGTTCCGAATGGCTGTTCAACGCGGTGAAGATTCTCGGCGCGGGCTATCTGTTCTATCTGGGCGCCAGGCAGTTGCTCAAGAAAGGTCCGATGCTGGCGCAAGGCGTCGAAGCGAGTGCGCAGAAGGCCCGCCCCACACGCTGGAAACTCTACAAGTCCGCCTTCCTCACGGCGGTGACCAACCCCAAGGCGACGATGTTCTTCACGGCCTTGTTCCCACAGTTCATCGACCAACAAGCGGCACTGCTGCCGCAGTTCCTGATCCTCACTTCGATCTTCATGGCTTTGTCGCTGGTGTCGTTGAGCCTGTATGCCGCTCTCGCGTCGCGGGCCAAGGGAGTGCTGACCCGTCCTGCGTTGTCGCGGTGGGTCAGTCGGGTGGTGGGGTCAACGTTCATCGGTTTTGGCGCTGCCATCCTGACCATGCGCCGGCAGGCCGCGTGAGGCACCGAGCGGTGCTTTGCAGACGAAAAGGGGGGCGCTTGGCGCCCCATTTCGTTAACCCAACACTTTTCCGGCCACCTCATCCACGGCGGCCTTGGTGATGGCCACGATGCGCTCGGCATCCTGCTTGTCCAGCACCAGCGGTGGCGCAAAGCCGAGGATGTCGCCGTGGGGCATGGCTCGCGCGATCATGCCACGCTCCAGACAGGCCGCCGACACCTGCGGGCCGACCTTCAGGGCCGGGTCGAACGCAGTACGGGCATCACGGTCGGCCATGAACTCGACCGCGCACAGCATGCCATCGCCGCGCACTTCACCGACCAGCGGATGGCCTTCGAAGGTCTCGCGCATGCGCTGGTTGAGGTAGGCGCCGACCACGGCTGCATTGCCGGTCAGGTCTTCGCGCTCGAGGATGTCCAGGTTAGCCAGCGCCGCTGCCGCGCAGATCGGATGGCCGGAATAGGTCCAACCGTGGCCCATGGGGCCGGCCTTGCGCGAGCCTTCTTCGATCACGTTCCACACCTTCTCTCCGACGATCACCGCCGACAGCGGTGCATAGGCGCTGGTCAGGCCTTTGGCGGTGGTGATCAGGTCCGGGCGGATGCCGTAGCGCTGGCTGCCCATTTTGGAGCCCAGGCGGCCGAAGGCGCAGACCACTTCGTCGGCGATCAGCAACACGTCGTAGCGGTCCAGCACGGCCTGGATCGCCGTCCAGTAGCCCTTGGGCGGGACGATGATGCCGCCGGTGCCCATCAACGGCTCGCCGATGAAGGCTGCCACGGTCTCCGGGCCTTCGGCGAGAATCAGTTTCTCCAGCTCATCGGCGCAGTACTGCACGAAGGCTTGCTCGTCCATGCCGGCCGGGGCCTTGCGGTACCAGTGCGGGCAGACGGTGTGCTTGACGCCTTCGACCGGCAGGTCGAAGTGCTGGTGGAAGCTGGGCAGGCCGGTGAGGCTGCCGGTCATGATGCCCGATCCGTGGTAGCCACGATCACGGGAGATGATCTTCTTCTTGTTCGGGCGACCGAGGATGTTGTTGTAGTAGCGCACCAACTTGACTTGGGTCTCGTTGGCGTCGGAGCCGGAGAGGCCGTAATAGACCTTTTTCATGCCCGCCGGCGCCCAGTCGATGATCCGGCTGGAGAGCTCGATGATCGCCTCGGTCGAGTGGCCCACATACGTGTGGTAGTACGCCAGCTCCTTGGCTTGGCGGTGGATGGCGTCGGCCACCTCGGTGCGGCCGTAGCCGATGTTGACGCAGTACAGGCCGGCGAAGGCATCGATCAGTTCGCGCCCTTCGTGGTCGCGCAGGCGAATGCCTTCGGCGCCGGTGATGATCCGCCCCTTGAGTGCGCCGCTGGCATGGTCATGGGCGTGGGTCGAGGGGTGCATGAAGTGGGCGCGGTCTTGTTCGAACAGCTGGTTGTATTCTGGGTTCATGGCAAACACTCCTTAGAGTTGACCTTGATGGTGCAGGCAAAAGTATTTGGTTTCGACGAAAGGCTCGAAGCCTTCGCTGCCGCCTTCGCGGCCAAGGCCTGAGGCCTTCATACCGCCGAAGGGGATGGGGTGGCCGGTGAATTTCACGCCGTTGACCGCGACCATGGCGTGGTCCAGCCGTCGGATCAGCGGGTGGACCACGTCCAGGCGGTTGGAGCAGATGTAGGCGGCCAGCCCGTACTCGGTGTCGTTGGCCATCTCGATGGCCTGCTCCAGGGTGTCGAAGGGCATGACCCCGGCAATCGGTGCGAAGTTCTCTTCCTGGTAGATGCGCATGCCAGGGGTCACGTCGGCCAGCACCGTTGGCTGGTAGAACCAGCCGCCCAAGGCGTGGGTTTCACCGCCCACCAGGCGGCGGGCGCCTTGGGCGATGGCGTCGTCGACCCGTGCCACCGTGGCGTCGAACGCGCCCTGGTGCATCAGGGGGCCGACGTCGGCCGGGGTTTCCTGGCCGTCCACCATCGCCGGCCCTACCCGCAGCGCCCGCACCGCCTCGGCGAAGCGCGCCAGGAAGGCCTCGTACAGTGGGCGCTGGACCATGATTCGGTTGGCCGCGCAGCAGTCCTGCCCGGAGGTCTGGAACTTCGCGGCCACGGCCACCTTCACTGCCAGGTCCAGGTCGGCATCGGCGCAGACGATGAATGGCGCGTTGCCACCGAGCTCCAGGGCGACCTTCTTCACGTCTTGCGCCGCCGCCTGCAACACCAGCTTGCCGACCCGGGTGGAGCCGGTGAAGCTGACCGAGCGCACCCGTGGATCACGTACCAGGGTCTCCATCGTCATCTGCGGTTCGCCGATCACCACGTTGAACACCCCGGGCGCAAAGCCCGCCGCCTCGGCCAGCGCGGCCAAGGCCAGCGCCGAGTAGGGCGTCTCGTGGGCGGGCTTGACCACCACGGTGCAGCCTGCCGCCAGGGCGGCGGCGGCTTTGCGGGTGATCATCGCGCTGGGGAAGTTCCACGGGGTAAGCAGCGCGCACACGCCCACCGGCTCCTTTACCGTGCCCAGGTCTGCGCCGGGGATATGGCTGGGGATGGTCTGGCCATACAGGCGTCGGGCCTCTTCGGCGAACCAGGGAATGAAACTTGCGGCATAGGCGATCTCGCCGCGGGCCTCGGCCAGCGGTTTGCCTTGCTCCTGGCTGAGGATGCGCGCCAGGGCCTCCTGGTGTTCGATGATCAGTTCACCCCAGCGGCGCAGCAGGGTCGCACGTTCCTCAAGGCGCAGCTTGCGCCAGGGGCCGAAGGCACGCTGGGCGGCGTCCACCGCGGCGACGATCTGCTCGTGATCGAGCAGCGGCACATGGCCGATGGTCTGGCGGTTGCCGGGGTCGAGCACGGCGATGCTGTTGCCGCTGGTGCTGTGCACCCATTGGCCGTCGACGTAGCACAGGGATTTGAATGGGTATTCGTTCGACATGATGTTTCCCCTACCTCTCGTTGTCGTCGCGTGCGTGCCGTCTATGCCAGTACGTCCGCGATCACCGCCAGGGTGTCGCCGCACTGCACCAGTCCGGGAAAATGCCGGGCGGCCAGCAGGCCGTCGCGACGGGCGCGGTACTCCACCGGCGCGCTGCCGGTGCGGCGAATGTCGTGGATGCGGGCGATCACTTCGCCCTGGCTGACCTGTTCGCCCAGGTCGCGGCACATCTCCAGCAGGCCGTCGTGCTCGCTGGCGATGAAGCAGTCGCCATCGGGCATGTCGAGCATGATCGATTCGTCGGGCGTGACCTCGCCTTTCAGGATGCCGGCATGCACCAGCAGGTTGTGCACGCCACGTTCGGCCAGGGCCACGCTGCGCGCCGTGGCGGTGCCACCACCCCCCAGTTCGGTGGTGACGAACACCTTGCCCTGGGCCTCGGCAGCGGTGTCGTACATGGCCTGGGCATCGAGCTCGAGCATGCGCATGGCATAGGGCGCTGCGAACGCCCGCATGCCCGCTTCGCAGCGTGCCTGCTGGGCCTTGTCGGGCAGTACGTGGCAGGCGGCGAAGGGCAGAAAGTCCAGGGTGCGGCCACCGGAGTGGATGTCCAGCACCACATCGGCCATCGGCAGCAAGGTGCGTCGGAAGTAATCGGCGATTTTCTGTGTGACTGTGCCATCGGGCTTGCCCGGAAAGCTGCGGTTGAGGTTTCCCTGGTCGATCGGCGAGGTGCGGGTGCCGGCATGGAACGCCGGGGTGTTCATGAACGGCACGATGATCACCCGTCCGCTGACCTGGTCGGCGCGCAGCCGCTGGGCCAGCTTGCTGAGCGCCACAGGTCCTTCGTATTCGTCGCCATGGTTGCCGCCGGTGAGCAGCGCGGTCGGGCCGTCGCCGTGCTTGACCACGGTGATCGGAATCATCACCGCGCCCCAGGCCGAGTCGTCGCGCGAATGGGGCAGCTTGAGAAACCCGTGTTGCACGCCATCGCGGGTGAAGTCCACCGTGCTGCTGATCGGGTTGGCCACTTCGGTGTCTGTGAATGCGTTCATGGCATCAGTCCTTGACGAACAACTGGCGTGGCACGTCGCACAGGGTCTGGACCCCGGTCTCGGTGATCAGGATGCTTTCGGTGATCTCAAGCCCCCAGTCGTCCATCCACAGCCCTGGCATGAAATGGAAGGTCATGCCCGGTTGCAGCACGCTGGTGTCGCTGGGGCGCAGGCTCATGGTGCGCTCGCCCCAATCCGGCGGATAACTGAGGCCGATCGGGTAGCCGCACCGGCTGTCTTTGTGAATGCCGAACTTCTCCAGCACCTTGAAGAACGCCTTGGCGATGTCACCGGTAGTGTTGCCGGGGCGGGCGGCCTCAAGGCCGGCGGCGATGCCTTCGACCACGGCTTTCTCGCCTTCGAGAAAGTGCCGTGGCGGCTTGCCGAGGTACACCGTGCGCGACAGCGGGCAGTGGTAACGCTTGTAACAGCCAGCGATCTCGAAGAAGGTCCCGGCGCCTTTGACGAACGGGGAGTCGTCCCAGGTCAGGTGCGGGGCGCTGGCGTCGGCGCCGGTCGGTAGCAAAGGCACGATGGCCGGGTAATCCCCACCATGGCCGTCCACACCGAGAATGCCGCTGCTGTAGATCTCGGCCACCAGCTCATTCTTGCGCATGCCTGGTTCGATGCGTTCGAGGATGCGCGCATGCATCTTCTCGACGATGCGTGCGGCGATGCGCATGTACTCGATTTCCTGCGGGGACTTCACCGCCCGCTGCCAGTTGACCAGCCCGGCGGCATCGCTGAAGGTCGCCTGGGGCAAATGGCGGCACAGGGCCTGGTAGGCAGCGGCGCTGAAGTAGTAGTTGTCCATCTCCACGCCGATGTTGAGCGCGCCCCAGCCCTTGGCCAGGATCACTTCCTGGCACAGGTAGTCCATCGGGTGACGCTCGCGCGACTGCACGTAAATGTCCGGGTAGCCGACGATGTTGTCGTGGTCCATGAATACCGTGCGCTTGGCGCCGTTGGCGTCCTGGCCGCGGCCGAACCAGATCGGTTCGCCTTCCTGCGCCAGCAACACGCACTGATGGACGTAGAACGACCAGCCGTCATAGCCGGTTAGCCAGGCCATGTTCGACGGATCGGTGACCAGCAACAGGTCCAGGCCCTGCGCCTGCATGGCGGCGCGGGTCTTGGCCAGGCGCTGGGCGTATTCCTGCCGGCTGAATGGCAGGTTGACCACTGACTGAGACATTGCAATGCCCTCTGATGAGTGGGGTGGGTTCAGCTGTTGAATGCCAGGCCTTTGCCGGCAGCGCGGGCGCGCTCGAAGGCGAGGTTGGCGATGGCAGTGTCCTGGGCGCCGGTGCCGGTCAGGTCGCACAAGGTGATCTGAGCGGCGCTGAGGCGACCTGGCTGTTGGCCGGCGATGACCTGGCCGAGCTCGCAGAAGCGGCTTTCGTCTTTCACCACCCCAGCGCGCAGGGCGTGGTGCAGCTCGCCGAGCAACCGGGTCTGGCCAAGGCGGTCGGCGACATAGCGCTCCACCTGGGCCACCACTTGCGGTGCGATCTCGTTCTTGTGCTCGGCATCCGAGCCCATGGCGGTGATGTGCAGGCCGGGTTTCAGGTGCCTGGGATGGATCAACGGCTCGCGGCTTGGCGTGCAGGTGATGGCAATGTCCGCGCCGTGCATGGCCTGGTCGACACTGTCGCAGACTGCGACCTGCAAGTGGCCGTCGCGTCCCAGCTCATCGCCCAGCGCCGCGGCCTTTGCTGCATCGCGTGCCCACAGCTGCACCCGCTCGATCGGGCGTACCAGGCGCAGCGCCTGCAACTGCAGGCGAGCCTGTTCGCCGCTGCCGATCAGGGCCGCGCAGCGGCTGTCTTCGCGGGCCAGCCAGCGCGCCGCCACCGCGCCGGCGGCAGCGGTGCGCACGGCGGTGAGGTAGCCGTTGTCCAGCAACAGCGCATCGAGCAGGCCGGTGCGGGCTGAAAGCAGCATCATCATGCCGTTGAGGCTGGGCAGGCCAAGGCTGGGGTTGTCGAAGAACCCCGGGCTGACCTTGATCGCGAATCGCTCGATGCCCGGCAGGTAGGCGGTTTTCACGTCCACCTCGCCGTTGTGCTCCGGCACGTCCAGCCGAAGAATCGGCGGCATGGCCACCTTGGCCGTGGCCAGCAGGGCGAATGCCTGCTCGACAGTATCGATCGCAGCGTGGTCGAGGGTGATGCAGTCTCGCAGGTCGGCTTCGTTGAGCAAGGTGATGGCCGGCATCGGTGAACCTCCAGTGAGCGAAAAAAAAACCTCAGGCAGCGGCGCCGTTGATCACCCGCAGGTGTTGTGCGGTGTCGACATTGCGTCCGCTGACCACCACCACGATCGGCCCGCGAGCGGGCACCCGGCCCTCGAGCAGGGCGGCGATACCCACTGCAGCGGCGCCCTCGAGCACCAATCGCTCCTGCTGATACGCGTGACGCAGGCCATTGGCGATGGCGGCTTCGTCGAGCAGATGGACTTGGTCGAGCAGGCGTTGGGTGAGGGCGAAGGTGTGGCGGTTGTCCAGGCCGATACCGCCGCCGAGGGAGTCGGCCAGGGTCGGCAGTTCTTGCACCTCGACCGGGTGGCCGGCCTGCAGACTGGCGTGCATGGCCGCGCCGCGGTGCATGCTGATGCCGTGGGTGGTGATGGCCGGGTTGATGCTTTTGACGGCCAAGGCGACGCCGGCGAACAGACCACCGCCGGAAAGCGGTACAAGCACCTGGGTGACCTCGGGCAGTTGTTCGAGGATTTCCAGGCCCAGGGTGCCTTGGCCTGCGATCACGTCCGGGTGGTCGAACGGCGGAACCAGCGTCGCGCCCTGTTCCTGGGCATGGCGCAGGGCGGCGTGCTGGGCGTCGTCCTGGGAATGGCCGACGATGCATACTTCGGCGCCTAGGTCACGGATGGCCTGGACCTTGTTGGCGGGCACCAGATCGGACAGGTAGACGGTCGCCGGCACGCCCCGTTGCGACGCGGCGTAAGCCAATGCCCGACCGTGGTTGCCAGTGGAGGCGGTCACCACCCCCAGTGCCCGCTGTTCATCGCTGAGGCAGGCGATGGCGTTGCTGGCGCCGCGCAGCTTGAAGCTACCGGTGAGCTGCTGGGACTCGAGCTTGAGGTAGACCGGCACGCCGACCTGGCGGGTCAGGGCAGGGGAGTGCTCCAGTGGCGTGCGGCGCACGAGCCCCTGGATGCGCTGATGGGCAAGGTAGATATCGTGAAGCGAAAGCACTGACATGACCGCATCCCAACCTGTGACCTTGTGTTGGGCGGAGTCTAAGAGCGGCAAATTGTCGTGATGAATGTACTAGGTCAATTTGCCGGACATTTTTTTCATGGCGGGGATTCGGGGCGGCTTTGCGGCCTGTCGCAGGCTTCCAGTCCTGCTTCAAAGCTCATGGATCTGCGGGTATTGGCCGAACAGTTCATGCATGTCGGCCAGGGCCTTGCGCATCTTGGTGTCCGAGCATTCAGCGCCAACACACAACCTGACCGCCCGTGGCCGTGGCGTACCGCGCACCAGGAACGGTTCCGGGGGCGTCACGGCGATATGCCGACGGCGCAGTGCCCTGACCAGGCTGTCGACTTCCCAGTGCGCGGGTATGCCCAGCCAGGCACCGAGCGCCTGCGCCGGGTTGCCCAACAGGTACTCGCCCAGGTGTTCGCGCACCATCGCCTGGCGGGCGCTGATCAGCTTGCGCTGCAGTTCGGCCAACTGCGCCGCGCGGCCGTCGTTGATCCAGCGGGTGGCGATCTCCGCCACCAGCGGGGTAGCCATCCAGCTGTTGACCCGCAGGATGCTCTCGGTGCGTAGCGCCAGGCGCTTGGGCATCGCCAGGTAGCCGACCCGCAGCCCGGTGAGCACCGACTTGGTCATGCTGGTGCAATAGAACGACAGCTCCGGCGCGTAGTGGCTGATCGGCGGCGCATGCCGCTCGCCCAGCAGGGGGCCGTAGACGTCGTCCTCGATGATGTGCACGCCAAAGCGCCGAGCGATGGCGGCGATCTCCCGGCGCCGGGCGTCGGGCATCAGGCTGGTGGTGGGGTTGTTGAGGTTGGGCGTGCACACCAGAGCCGTGACCCGCTCGTTGCTGCACAAGTCCTCGAAGTGCTCCGGGTCGATGCCGTCGCGGTCCATCTCCAGGCCCTTGAGAGTGAACCCCAGCACCTGCGAATTGCCGATCACGCCGTGGTCGGTCAGCCCCTCGCAGAGCACCACATCATCCGGCCCGGCCAGCGACGCCAAGGCCAGGAAGATGCCATGGGCCGCGCCGTTGGTGACCAGCACGTCGTCGCGCTCCACATTCATGCCCAGTCCGGCCAGCCAGCGCACCGCGGCCTCGCGATGGCTCTCGAACCCGGCGATCGGGCGGTAGGCATGGATCCAGGGTTGGTCCTCTTCCACGCTGAGCTCGGCGCAGGTGTCGCGCCAGATGCGCTCGTGCGCCTGGGTATGCAGGATGCGGGTGATGGAAAAATCCACCAGGGTACGCTCGGGCAGGTCGATGATGTCGTCAGCCACCCGGTCGCTCATGCGTCGGCTGACGAAACTGCCACGGCCAATCTCGCAGCGCACCAGGCCTTGGCGCTCCAGTTCCTTGTAGGCATTGGTCACTGTCTGCACGCTGATTCCCAGGGCATCGGCCACCTGGCGCTGCGGTGGCAGGCGCTGGTCATGGACCAGCTCGCCGCGCTCGATCTCCCCGGCGATGGCCTGCACCAGCAGCTTGTACTTGGACTCGCCGATGCGCGCCGAGTCGAGGACGTTCTTCCAGTTCTTCATGTGTATCGCTTCGCTGACCGGGACTGCACACAGCATCGCCCGCGCAGGATCTTCGGGCAATTGTCCTAGTGCAATCCCATCGGCTGCGGGGCTTTTGTATGCTCCGGCCCAAGGTCGACACCCGTAAGTAACAAGACTACGTCGGCCCGCCGGAACGCTCGGGCTGTGCACCGATCGAACGACACACCCGGCCTTCGCTGTTTTGCTCCACTGCCTCCTAAACACAGAGCCGTCGCCGACGGTTTGATAACAAAACAGGAGATTCATTGATGAGCCAGCCTTCCCCCAACGCGGTTTCTTCCCTCAAGCGCCTGCTGGTGGCCTGTGCGGCCATCGGCCTGGCAGCCAGCGCCCAGGCGACGACCCTCGACACCATCAAGGAAAACAGCCGTATCCGCATCGGATATGCCAACGAAACCCCGTTCGCTTTCACCGAGACCGATGGTCGAGTCACGGGCGAATCGCCCGAGATCGCCAAAGTCATCTTCCAGAAGATGGGCATCAAGCAAGTCGATGGCGTGCTGACCGAATGGGGCTCGTTGATCCCTGGTCTGCGGGCGGGGCGCTTCGATGTGATCGCCGCCGGCATGTACATCACGCCGGCGCGCTGCAAACAGGTGATCTTCACCGACCCGCAGTACGCCTTGCCCGACACCTTGCTGGTGGCCGCCGGCAACCCCAAAGGCCTGCACAGCTATGCCGACATCGCCAAGAACCCCGACGTGAAGCTCGCGATCATGGCCGGTACCGTCAACCTCGCCTATGCCCGCGAATCCGGGGTCAAGGACGAGCAGATCCTTCAGGTACCCGACACCACGGCGCAGTTGCAAGCCGTGCGTGCCGGTCGCGCGGACGCCGCCGTGGGCACTCAGCTGACCATGAAGGGCTTGGCGAAAAAGGGCGGCGACAAGGTCCAGGCGATCACCGACTTCACCGACGATCCGTCCCATACCGGCTATGGCGCTCTGGCGTTTCGCCCAGAGGACAAGGACCTGCGTGATGCGGTCAATGCCGAGCTCAAGCGCTGGCTGGGCAGCGAGGAGCACCTGAAGACTGTCGCGCCGTTCGGCTTCGACCGCTCCAACGTGACCGACAAGACCGCCGCCGAGCTGTGTGCCCAGCAATGAATCGAGGTGGCATGGCGCTTGCCATGCCGTTCCCTGCGTAATCCGATTATTCAGGTCGAACCATGGGTGAATTGATACCGCTGTTACTGCAAGGCGCCTGGATCACTGTCCAGGTCACATTCTTCGGCTCGCTGCTGGCCATTGTCGCCGCGATACTCGCGGCCCTTGGCAGGCGCTCGTCCTGGCGGCCTTTGAGCTGGTTCTGCGTGGCGTACATCGAGCTGTTTCGCGGCACGTCGCTGCTGGTGCAGCTGTTCTGGCTGTTCTTCGTCCTGCCGCTGCCGCCGTTCAACCTTGAGCTGAGCGCCTACACGGTGGCCATCGTCGGCCTGGGGCTGCACATCGGTGCCTATGGCGCCGAAGTGATGCGTGGGGCCATCGGCTCGGTGGCCAAGGGGCAATATGAAGCCTGCGTCGCCCTCAACATGCCGCCGGCCACCCGCTTTCGCCGGGTCATCCTGCCCCAGGCACTGCTGGCGGCGATCGCTCCGGGCACCAACCTGTTGATCGAGCTGCTCAAGAACACCTCGCTGGTGTCCTTGATCACCTTGTCAGACCTGAGCTTCCGCGCCCGCCAACTGGATCAGGCGACCTTCCAGACCCTGGAGATCTTCAGCCTGACCCTGCTGCTGTACTTCGTCTTGGCGCAAGTCATCAACTTCACCATGCGCGGCGTCGAACGGCGCCTGGGCCGTGGTCGCCTGCGGGGGAGCCTGTCATGAATATCTGGGACTGGAACTACGTCGCGCAGATCCTGCCACAGTTGCTGCAGGCCTCGATCAAGACCCTGGGCATCACGCTGGTGGGCTTTTTGATCGCGATCGTTCTGGGGCTGTTCCTGGCGATCGGTCGACGTAGCCGGCAAGTGGTCATCGCCTGGCCGGTGACCTTGCTGATCGAGTTCATCCGCAGCACACCGCTGTTGATCCAGGTGTACTTTCTGTACTACGTGCTGCCCAACTATGGCGTGAACATGAGCGCGATGCAGGCGGGCATCCTCGGCATCGGCCTGCACTACGCTTGCTACCTCGCCGAGGTCTATCGCGGGGGCCTGGACGCCGTGCCGCGCAGCCAGTGGGAGGCGGTGGTGGCGTTGAACTTCGCGCCCTGGACGGCCTACCGCACGGTCATCCTGCCCCAGGCGGTGCGACCGATCCTACCGCCATTGGGCAACTACCTGATCGCGATGCTCAAGGACACCCCGGTGCTCTCTGCCATCACCGTGGTGGAAATCATGCAGCAGGCCAAGAACGTCGGCTCCGAAAGCTTCCGCTACCTGGAGCCGATCACCCTGGTCGGTCTGTTCTTCCTGGCCTTGAGCATCGCTCTGGCCTATCTGGTTCGGCGCCTCGAAGTGCGCCTGGAGTTACGCTAATGATCGCGCCTGTCTCGAACCTCGCCACCCTCACCACCAGCCCCCTGCAGCGGGACCACGCCATGCCGGAACCGGCCATCGCCCAGCCGATCGTCGCCTTTCGCGACGTGACCAAACGCTACGGCAACTTCACCGTGCTCGATGGCCTGAACCTGGAAGTCGCGCCGGGCGAGAAGGTGGCGATCATCGGCCCCAGCGGCTCGGGCAAATCGACCTTGCTACGGGTACTGATGACCCTGGAGGGTATCGACCAGGGCATGATCGAAGTGGACGGCGAATCGCTGACCCACATGCCAGGACGCAACGGCACCCTGGTGAGCGCCAACGACCGCCATGTGCGCCGCGTGCGCTCGAAGATCGGCATGGTGTTCCAGAGCTTCAACCTGTTCCCGCACATGAGCGCCTTGCAGAACGTCATCGAAGCGCCAGTGCAGGTCCTTGGCATCAAGCCCGCCGAAGCCCGAGAGCGCGCCGCTGAACTGCTGGAAATGGTCGGGCTGGGCAACAAGTTCGACCATTACCCTTCGCAGCTTTCAGGTGGCCAGCAACAGCGGGTGGCCATCGCCCGGGCCTTGGCCATGCGGCCCAAGGTGATGCTGTTCGACGAGGTCACCTCGGCCTTGGACCCGGAGCTGTGCGGTGAAGTGCTCAATGTCATCCGCAGGCTCGGCAGCGAGCACAACCTGACCATGCTCATGGTCACCCACCAGATGGGCTTTGCCCGCGAGTTCGCGGATCGGGTGTGCTTCTTCTACAAGGGGCAGATCCACGAACAGGGCGCGCCCGCCCAGCTGTACGAGCATCCTCAGCAGGAGCGGACCCGGGCGTTTCTGAGTGCGGTCAGGGAAGCCAACTGAAGGCCATCCTGTGCCATTTTCCATGGCCCGTTCGCGGCGTCGAACCGCTGCGAAGCAGGCGGCGCGGTGGAGCAGGGCAATCGCTCCCACACGCACCGCGCTGAGTGGCCTCAGGTCTCTGTGGCCTGTGCCTCGGCGTGGGTGCGTTTGACGGCGGATTTCTTTTCCTGGACGACGATGTAGAACTCCTCGCCATGCTTGACCGCGCCATACAGTACGGCTTTCTCGATCAGCTCGTTGCCGCGCAGGTGACGCAGCATCATCGGATCGCGGCGCAGGTCGCGGTAAAGCGCCAGGCACAGCAGCACCATCACGATCACGAACGGCAACGCCACGACGATCGTGAGGTTTTGCAGCCCGGTCAGGGCCTCGCCTGGGTTGGCCGGGTCACCGATCGCCAGCATGATCGCCGCTACTGTGCCGGTCAGCGCGCCCCAGAAGATCACCGTGGCCCGGGACGGCTCCGTGGTGCCGTGCTCGGACAGCGTGCCCATCACCAGGGAGGCGGCATCGGCGCCGGAGACGAAGAAGATACCCACCAGGATCATGATCAATACCGAAGTCACCGACGCCCACGGGTAGCTTTCCAGCAGCTCGTAGAGCGCGTGGTTGCTGTTCACGGCGCCATTGACCAGGGTGAAGGTGCCTTCTTGCAGGGCATCGATACCGGCACCGCCGAAGATCGTGAACCAGATCAAGCTCACCAGGCTAGGCACCAGCAGCACACCGGTGACGAATTGGCGAATGGTGCGCCCGCGGCTGATGCGCGCGATGAACATGCCGACGAAGGGCGTCCAGGAAATCCACCAGGCCCAGTAGAACACGGTCCAGCCGGCCAGCCAGTTGTCCATCTGCTCGCCACCGCTGGCGCTGGTGCGCGCCATCATTTCCGGGAGCATCTTGATGTATACGCCGATCGAGGTCGGCAGCAGGTTGAGCATCAGCAGCGTCGGGCCGACCATGAAGGTGAACAGCGCCAGCACCAACGCCAGCACCATATTGGTGTTGGACAGCCACTGGATGCCCTTGCCGATACCGGACACCGCCGAGGCGACGAAGGCCACGGTCAGCAGGGTGATGATCGAGATGTAGAAGATTTTGCCGGGATGCTCGATCCA
Source organism: Pseudomonas sp. CK-NBRI-02 (assembly GCF_008124495.1). NCBI lineage: Bacteria > Pseudomonadati > Pseudomonadota > Gammaproteobacteria > Pseudomonadales > Pseudomonadaceae > Pseudomonas > Pseudomonas sp. CK-NBRI-02. The sequence goes on from NZ_VSJH01000021.1 coordinate 61,807, forward strand.
GCCGTTGTACTCCAGGCCGCCGGCGATCTGCAGGGCGCCCAGGCCCAGGGAGGCGGCGGAGCCGAACAAAGTGGCGAAGATCGCCATCATGTCGATCACGCGGCCGATGGGGCCGTTGGCATGGCGGCCGATCAGCGGTCGGAACGCCGTGGAAATCAGCTGCGAGCGCCCGCGCCGGAACGTGCCGTAGGCGATCACCAGGCCGACGATGGCGTACATGGCCCAGGGGTGCAGCGTCCAGTGGAACAGGGTAGTGGCCATGGCCACCTGCATCGCCTCGCTGGTTTGTCCGGCGGCAGTTCCTGGAGGCGGGGAGACGTAATGCGACAGTGGCTCAGCCACGCCGAAGAACATCAGACCGATGCCCATGCCGGCGCTGAACATCATCGCTACCCAGGACACGGTGCGAAACTCCGGCGCCTCGCCATCGCGCCCCAACGGGACTTTTCCATAGCGGCTTGCGGCCAGCCACAGCACGAAGACCACGAACAAGGTCGAGGTGAGAACGAAGAACCAACCGAAATGGACGATGACCCAGGACTGGGCGGTGGAGGCGCTTTTGGCCAGGCTCGCTTGGCTGACGAAGCCCCAGATGACGAATGCGACTGCGAGGATGCTGGTGATGCCGAAGACAATCCAGTCGATCTTGCCTTCGAGGTGACGATCCTTCTTGGCTTCCTCGGTCTGCGAAGGATCTGTCACGCCAAGGGCGAGTGTTTCAACGTTCTCTTCCTTTGCCATGTGTCGTAATGCCCCTTTTGTGGGTGCCTGGCCGCTGCAGGTTTGTTGTTGTTGTGCTTGCCGCTACGCGACGACGTGCGACCCGGTCAGGCCGAGCCGCCAAGCGGCGATTATCCTGCCGGCCAAAGGGGGCTTCCTATTCCCAGACCGTCCTGGCACGTCCTTGTTACGACGCCATGGCGGGCTGTCGATTTGGCCGTTTGGCCAGAAGATGAGCCGGAACACCTAGTGAAATCTTCGTAGGACTATCCTTTTCAGCGACGTCAAGATCACGACCAAAGGAGGTCAGGTATGCACCTGTTCACAGGCGGTTGCCTTTGCGGTCAGGTCCGCTTCGAGGCTTCGGGGCAGCCCTATAGAGTGGGGCTTTGTCATTGCCTCGATTTTCGAAAACACCATGGGGCACTGTTTCACGCGTCGGCGATTTTCCCCGAAGAGGCGGTGAAGGTCGAAGGCCGGACGGGTGACTATGCCGGACGGTTTTTCTGCCCGCGCTGCGGTTCGTCGGTGTTTTCGCGAAGCGGGGATGAGGTGGAGGTCCACCTCGGAGCGCTGGATGCGCCAGATCAGTTCACGCCAACTTACGAAAGTTGGACCGTTCGGCGTGAAGCGTGGTTGCCGGCGTTCCCGTTCGCCCGACATTACACGGGCGATCGGGAAGGGACGGGGCGTACCGAGGGCTGATTTCGACCCGACAGTCTCGCTTGCAAAGCCATCGCCTCTCGCCCGCGCTAGCCGCTCAGAGCCAGTAGGTCACCGCCCACCAGCCCAGCCCGCCCATGACCACGGTATAAGGCAATGCCATCCATACCATCCGCCCGTACGACAACCGCACCAGCGGTGCGATCGCCGAGGTCAGCAGGAACAGGAACGCCGCCTGCCCATTGGGCGTGGCCACGCTGGGCAGGTTGGTGCCGGTGTTGATCGCCACCGCCAGGGTCTCGAAGTGCTCACGGCTCATGGCGCCGTTGAGAAACGCCTGCTTCACCTCGGTGATGTAAATCGTGGCGACGAACACGTTGTCGCTGATCGCCGACAGCAAGCCATTGGCCAGGTACAGCATGCCCGGCTGCTGGTCGGCTGGCAGAGCCAGGACCCACGTGATCAATGGGCTGAACAACTGCTGCTGATGGATCACCGCGACCACCGCGAAGAACACCACCAACAGTGCGGTGAACGGCATCGCATCCTGGAACGCACGGCCCAGGCGGTGCTCGTCGGTGATGCCGGTGAAGGCGGTGATCAGCACGATCACCAGCAGGCCGATCAGGCCGACCTCGGCAACGTGCAGGCCTAGGCAGACAATCAGGATCAGTGCGGCGATCCCCTGTACCAGCAAAGCGACGCGCTGGGCCGAGGTCCGCGCGGCATCGTCTTCGGCCGCATAGCTGGCCAGCACCTGGCGCACGCGCTCGGGCATCAGCGTGCCGTAACCGAACAACCGCAGCTTCTCCAGCAACACGCACGTCACAAGGCCTGCCGCCAGTACCGGCATCGACACCGGCGCCACCTTGTAGAAGAAATCGGCGAAATGCCAGCCCATCTCATGGCCGATCAGCAGGTTCTGTGGCTCGCCTACCAAGGTGCACACCCCGCCCAGGGCCGTGCCCACCGCGCCATGCATCAACAGGCTGCGCAAAAAGGCGCGGAACTGGTCCAGGTCTTCACGGTGCAGTTGCGGCACCTGGTGGTCGCTGTCGAGTTCGGACTCCTCGCGCGGGTTGGCGCCGGAGGCGACGCGGTGATAGACCGCATAGAAACCCACTGCGGCGCTGATGATCACCGCCGTGACGGTCAAGGCATCGAGAAATGCCGACAGGAATGCCGACAGCACGCAGAACAGCAGCGCCAGGATGGCCTTCGAACGCACGCCCAGCAGGATCTTGGAGAACAGGAACAGCAGCAGTTCCTTCATGAAGTGAATACCGGCGACCATGAACATCAGCAGCAGAATCACCGGAAAATTGTGCTGCAGCTCTTCATAGAGGGCCTGGGGCGTGGTCATCTCCAACAGCAGCGCCTCGATCAGCAGCAAGCCGCCGGGCATCAACGGGTAGCACTTGAGCGCCATGCCCAGGGTGAAGATGAACTCGATCACCAGCACCCAGCCGGTGACCACCGGACCGAGGGTTGCCAGCAGCACGGGGTTGAGCACGAGGAACAGGCAGATGACGGCCTTGTACCAGAGCGGCGACTGGCCCAGGAAGTTATGGGCGAGAGCGCCGGTCAGGGAGCGGGACATGAATTTGTATCCTTTTGATTCAGCAGTCGCGCAAGGTGCCCGATGCGGGCGTCAGGTGCAAGGCGTTCAGTCCCGCTTTTGGCACAAGCACGGCCTTGAGGGTGCGTTATAGTCCGGCGCGTGAACCTTTTACCTACAGGAGTACTGCCCGTGACCGAGTACCGCGCATTCAAGGTTGAGTTGACCGACAACATTGCCCATGTGCAGATCAACCGTCCGGAAAAGCTCAATGCCATGAACGGCGACTTCTGGAAGGAAATCATCGACATCTTCCAATGGATCGACGACACCGACGCGGTGCGCGTGGTGGTACTGAGCGCCGCGGGCCAGCACTTCAGTGCAGGTATCGACCTGGCCTTGCTGGCTCAGCTGGCCGGGCAAATGGGAAAGGACGTGGGCCGCAATGCGCGCCTGCTTCGGCGCACCATCCTGGGCCTGCAGGCCTCGTTCAATGCCGTGGACAACTGCCGCAAACCGGTGCTGGCGGCGATCCAGGGCTACTGCCTGGGCGGTGCGATCGACCTGGTCTCGGCCTGTGACATGCGTTACTGCAGTGCCGATGCGCAGTTCTCGATCAAGGAAATCGACATGGGCATGGCCGCCGATGTCGGGACCTTGCAACGTTTGCCGCGTATCATCGGCGACGGTGTGATGCGCGAAATGGCCTACACCGGACGCCATGTCGGGGCGCACGAGGCCCAGCGCATCGGCCTGGTCAATCAGGTGTTCGACGACCAGGCCGCACTGCGTGAAGGAGTCTTTGCCTTGGCAGCGCAAATCGCGCAAAAATCGCCGATTGCGGTGAGCGGCACCAAAGAGATGCTCAACTACATGCGCGACCATCGCATCGACGATGGCCTGGAGTACATCGCCACCTGGAACGCCGCCATGTTGCAGTCCGAAGACCTGCGGGTCGCCATGGCGGCGCACATGAGCAAACAGAAACCGACCTTCGCCGACTGACCGGGGCGGGGGGACGCGCTTTTAAGGATCCCGAAATGTCAGCACGTTGGACTACCGCAGTACTCGACCCGCAGATCACCGGCGGCCTGGCCGTCGCCCGTGGCCCGGAAGGGTTCCTGATGGATGACAACGGCGCGCTGTTCCCCCGCGATTGGCTCAAGGAGCAAGACCTGGACGTGCTCTGCGAGCATGGCATCGGCCACCTGGACGGCCAGCCGGTGTTCCTGCTCGAGCTGCGTGGCAGTGCCGATGTGTCCGGCTGCAGCTGGCGCGGCCTGCGCCAGTTCATGCTCGAAGGCGACATGCTGACCTACACCCTCTTGGGGTATGCCGCGCAGGTCGGCACCTGGGCGCGCGAACATCGCTTCTGCGGCAGCTGCGGCCAGCCGATGACCCAGATCCGCTGGGAGCGGGCGATGTACTGTCAGCCGTGCGACCTGCGCAGCTACCCGCGCATCTCGCCGAGCATGATCGTGCTGATCACCCGGGGGGATGAAGTGCTGCTGGCGCGCTCGCCGCGTTTCGTCACGGGCGTCTATAGCACCCTGGCCGGCTTTGCCGAGCCAGGCGAATCGGCCGAGGACTGCCTGGTACGGGAGGTGCGCGAGGAAGTGGCGGTGGAGGTGAAGAACATCCAGTACGTGGGCAGCCAGTGCTGGCCCTTCCCGCACTCGATGATGCTGGGCTTCCATGCCGAGTACGCGGGCGGCGAGATCGTCATGCAACCGGACGAGATCGAGGACGCCCAGTGGTTCAATGTGCACGATCTGCCGCCGCTGCCTGCCGGGCGCTCCATCGCCCGTTACCTGATCGACCTCTACGTGGCACGTCGCCTGGGCCTACCCGACCCAGTGCTGCCACACTAGGCGTACAGTCAACGCCAGCACCACGGCGATGAACACCGGGCGGATGAACTTGCTGCCGCCGCTGATCGCCGTGCGTGCGCCGAAGAAGGCGCCGACCATCACCGACAGGCCCATGCACAGGCCGACGATGTAATCCACCTGCCCGGAAATGATGAACACCGTCAGTGCCGCGATGTTGCTGACGAAGTTCATGCTGCGCGCCACGCCGCTGGCACGCACCAGGTCGATGGGGTAGAGCAGCAGGGTACTGACCGTCCAGAACGCCCCGGTGCCGGGGCCGGCCACGCCGTCATAGAAGCCCAGGCCAAAGCCCTGGGGGAACTGCCACTTCTTCTTGATCGGCGCGTCGGCATCCAACGGTGCCTTGGGCGTCCCGCCGAACAACAGGTAGACGCCACAGGCGAAGACGATCACTGGCAGCATCTTGTTCAGCCAATCGGCCGGCATGTAGTGGGCGGCCAGCGCCCCCAGCAGCGCGCCGACCAAGGTACCGACCAACGCCCGGCGCCACTGCGCGGGGTGGAACAGCTTGCGTCGGTAGTAGGTGAAGCTGGCGGTGGCCGAGCCGAAGGTGGAGCTGAGTTTGTTGGTGCCCAGCACCAGATGGGGCGGCATGCCGGCGGTGAGCAAGGCCGGGGTAGTGAGCAGCCCCCCGCCGCCAGCGATGGCGTCGATGAAACCGGCCACGAAGGCGACCAGGGCGAGGATGAGCAGGGTGAGCGGTTCTACGGTGAGTTCGAAAGGCATGGGGCTTTTACAGACAGGGCGGCGAGTGCGGCAAAAGGCCGCGCTAGAGGCGGTACAGGGTAGTCCTCAAGGACGGGGAATACCAGTCATGCCATGGAGTAGGTGAAGCCCCAGGGATCCGGGGGCGCTTTGCGGCTCCTTGCAGGCTACGCCAGGCCCCAGATCCCCTCCTGCCTGTTCCCGTCAGACGTAGTCGCGCAATCGGTACCACGCCTTCGCCGCCGCCTCCAAGGGCGCGGCCATCAGCTCGCCGCCTGGGAAGCGGCCATTGTCGATGCCTTGGTACAGCCCCAGCAGGTCTTCGTCGCCGAGGATCGCATCGCTCACCGCCCGGGCCGCGGCCAGGGTCGGCAGCACGCCATGCCCCGAGAAGCCCTGCAGCCAGTAGCGTTGGCCCAGACGGCCGATATCCGGGGTGCGCTGGATGCTGCAATCCAGATGACCGCCCCAGGCGTAGTCCAGGCTCACCCCAGTGAGCTGCGGGAACACACGCTCCAGGTAGGGGCGCGTGGCGCTGGCGACGTCCTTGGGGATGCCTCCGAGGTAGGTGCAACCGCCGCCAAACAGCAGGCGATGGTCTGGCGTGAGGCGGAAGTAGTCGGGGACGAACTGGTTGTCGATCACGCAACTGTTGCGCGGCAGCAGCGACTGGGCCATGGCCGGATCCAGCGGCGCGGTGGCCACCTGGTAGGAGCCGACCGGCAGCAGACGGCGCGACAGGTCGCGGTCGAGGCGGTCGATGTAGGCGTTGCAGGCCAACACCAGCACCTGGCTGCGGACTTCGCCCAGGCCTGTACGGGCGACGAAGCCGCTCGAGCTTTCGTGGTAGTCGAGCACCTGGCTTTGCTCGAAGATCTGTCCGCCCGCGGCTTCGATGGCGGCGGCCAGGCCCTGGGCCAGCTTGAGGGGGTTGAGGTGGGCACCGTTGGGATCGTACAGGGCAGCCTGGTAGCGGGGGCTGTCGATCCAGTCGGGCAGCTCGTCACGGCCGATCAGGCGCAGGCAGTCGTAGCCCCATTTCCGTTCGGCTTCGTGCTTGGCTTCTTCGAGTATTTTCACGCGGCGAGGCATCACTGCGGTCCACAGGCTGCCGACCCGGTAGTCCACGTCGAAGCCGTGGCGTTCCGGCAGCTCGCGCATCTCTTCGGCGGCCCAGCGCATGCTGTCCCAGAGGCGCCGGGCGCGTTCGACGCCCAAGGCCTTTTCCAGCGGCGGCATATCACAGGACCAGCCCAGCAACGCCTGGCCACCGTTGCGCCCGGAAGCGGCCCAGGCCACCCTGCTGGCCTCCAGCACGACCACGCGCTTGCCGGCCAGGGCCAAGCGCAGTGCCGTGTGCAGGCCGCTGAAGCCGGCGCCGATAATCAACACGTCGGTGTCCAAGGCGCCTTGCAGGGCAGGGCGCAGCGGGATCGTGGTGGGGTAGGTCTGGGCGTAGTAGCTGGCAACGTGCTGCGCGGACTGTTTGAACATGCGGGCCTCGTGAAATTTGTTGTTATTAATTTCATGAAAAAGTAACAGAAAAAATTCACGACACCAGCCCCTTCATGGGTAAAGGCTTAACGGGAGCCTGAAAATGCCCTATATGATTCGGCTCCGATTACCTCGACCCGCGGAATACCTCGATGCGCCGTCTGCCTTCCCTGACTGCCCTGCGCACGTTCGAATGCGCCGCCCGCCATGGCCACTTTGGCCGTGCTGCCGCCGAGCTGTGCGTGACCGACAGCGCGGTCAGCCACCAGATTCGCCAACTGGAGGATCAGCTTGGCGTGGCCCTGTTCGAACGGGCGGGGCGCCAGGTGCGTCCGACCACCGAGGCCGAGCGCTTGCTGCACCATTTGCAACAGGCCTTCGAGCTGATCGGCAAGGCCTGTGACGAGCTGCGCGACCCTGCCTCCCAGGCCGTGCTGCGGGTCGCGGTCACGGCGGAGCTGGCGCAGAAATGGTTGGTCGCACGGCTTGCCGACTTCAGCAGCCGTTATCCGCACATCACCTTGCACCTGCACGAACAGCCCATCAACGCGGGGGCTCCGGCTTTGGATATCGACATCGCCATCACCTACGGCACCAGTGCGCTGGATGCCAGCACCCACTTCGTACGCCCGTTGCCGCTGTTGCAGTTCTTCCCCGTGTGCAGCCCGGGCCTGTTCAACCAAGGCGGGCTCAAGCGCCCACGGGACTTGGTACGCCATTGTCTGCTGCACGATGATCAGGACGGACGCACCTGGACCACCTGGCTGGCCACGCACGCCGAGGACGCTTTGCCCACCCGCCAGCTGTACTTCCCCCATGCGGCGCTGGCCCTGGAGGCGGCGGTACTGGGGCAGGGCGTGGCGATGGGCGACAACCTGACCTGCCAGGCCGACCTGCAAAGTGGCCGCCTGGTGCGCCCGTTCAGCGCTAGCGTGACCGCTCAGGGCCAGTACGCGTTGGTGTGTGAGCGCCTGCGTCTGGAGCGGGGCGCGGTGGCCGAATTCATCGACTGGTTCACCGAACAGATCACCGAACCTTGAATTGAATTCAGCTATTGGCAAGTTTTCATCGTTGGAAGCCTGAGCCCGCGCGGCGTAGCGTGCAGTCATCACTCACCGATGACGAGGTTGACCCATGGCACGTTCGCTCACCACCACCCCCAAGGCCGATGGTTTCCGCCTGCCTGGCGAATTCGAGCGCAAGACGCGCTGCTGGCTCGGCTGGCCGGAGCGTCCGGATGTGTGGCGCAACGGCGGCAAGCCTGCGCAGAAGGTCTGGGTCGACATCGTCACCGCCATCGCCTCCAGCGAGCCGGTGACCGTGTGCGCCTCCGCCGCCCAATACGCCAATGCCAGGCGCCTGCTGCCAGCTCATGTGCGGGTGGTGGAGATGACCTGCAACGACACCTGGTTCCGCGACAGCGGCGCCTGCTTCGTGGTCAATGACGGTACCGGCGAAGTGCGCGGCGTGGATTTCGAGTTCAATGCCTACGGCGGTTTGGACGGCGGCCTCTACTATCCCTGGGACAAGGACGATCAGATCGCCCAGAAGATGCTCGAAATCGAGGGCCTGGACCGCTACCGCGCACCCCTGATCGCCGAGCTGGGTGGCATTCAGAGCGATGGCCAGGGCAGCCTACTGACCACCGAACAGTGCCTGCTCAACCGCAACCGTAACGCCCACCTGGGCAAGGAGGAAGTCACCCGCAGGCTCGAGGATTACCTGGGCGCCGAGCAGGTGATCTGGCTGCCGCGTGGCTGTAAGTTCGACGAGACCGATGGCCACGTCGACGACCTGGCCTGCTTCGTGCGCCCAGGCGAGGTGGTGTTGCAGTGGACCGATGATCGCAACGATCCGCAGTGGGAGATCTACCAAGAGGCTTATGACATTTTGCGCAGCACCCGTGACAGCCGTGGCCGCGAGCTGAAGGTACACAAGCTGCCGCAGCCCCAGGTGCTGGAATGGACCGCCGAGGAAGCGGCCGGGCTGGACCAGGTCGACGGCACCCACCTGCGCCAGGCCGGCACCCGGATCTGCGCCTCCTACATCAATTATTACGCCGGCAACTCGGCCATCGTCGTGCCGCTGTTCGGTGATCGCAATGACAGCGTGGCGCAGGCCACCTTGGCCGAGTTGTTCCCTGATCATCGCATCATCGGTATCGAGAACTCGCGGGAGATCCTGCTCGGTGGCGGCAACGTCGCCTGCATCACCATGCCGCAATACGCCGCTGGAGGTCGCTGATGAAACTCGCCCCGCTGGTCTTGGCGGTCGCCCTGGGTTGCGCAGCGTCGGCGGCCCAGGCAGCCGACGCACAACAGCCGACCGTCAATCTTTACATCTGGGGCGAATACCTCGCCCCGGACACCTTGGCCAACTTCCAGAAGCAGACCGGCATCCGCGTGGTGGCCGACCACTTCGACTCCCTGGAAACCGCCGAGACCAAGTTGCTCACCGGTGGCAGTGGCTACGACGTGGTGCTCAGCGCCGGCCAGCACCTGAGCCGGGCGATTGCCAGCGGTGCCCTGCAGCCGCTGGACAAGAGCAAGTTGCCGCACTGGGCGGGCATCGGCGAGGAGTTTCGCCAGCACATGGCGGTGTTCGACCCGGGCAATCGCTATGCCGGCACCTACGCCTGGGGCACCACGGGCGTGGGCTATCAAGAGCAGGCGGTGGCGGCGCGGCTCGAGGATGCGCCGCGCGACAGCTGGGCGATGCTGCTCGATCCGCAGGTGGTGGCGAAGTTCGCCGATTGCGGGGTGAGTTTCCTCAACGACCCTAACGAGGTGTTCGCCGCGACGATGCGCTACCTGGGGCTGGACATCAACCAGCAGCGCCTGGAAGAACTCAAGACCGCCGAGGCGCACCTGCGCAAGGTGCGTCCGTATATCCGCTATTTCGACAACGACCGCAATATCAACGACCTGGCCAACGGCGAGACCTGCGTGGCAATGTCGTGGAACGGCAACGTGGCCATCGCCCAAGCCCAGGCCGAGCAGGCGGGAAAACCGTTCACGCTGGATTACAGCATTCCCAAGGAAGGCACGTTGATCTGGCTGGATGCGCTCGTTGTGCCTAAGGATGCGCCGCATCCGGAGGCGGCGTGGAAATTGATGGACTACCTGATGCGGCCGGAGGTGATCGCGCCAATCACCGACACCATTCACTATGCCAACGCGATCACGGCGGCCGACGCTCTGGTGGACCCGAAGATCCGCAATGCGCCAGGGACCTATCCACCAGCCGACGTGAGGGCGCGGTTGTACAGCAAGAACGACAATGCCAAAGCCTTCAACCGGGAGCTGACCCGGGCGTTCAGCCGGCTCAAGAGCGGGACCTGACAGAGGGACGTTTGCCTATTCCGGCCCTTTCGCGGGTAAACCTGCGAAAGGGCCGGAATAGGCGACGCATCAACGCGAAGCCTTGCGTCGTGGTTGCCTCGGCTTGCTGCCCGTAGCTTTGGCGCTGTCGGCAGAAGCCTTGTCTTTCCCGCCACTGCGCCGCTTTTTCTTCCAAGGCGCCCCCTTGCTCCCCGCCGGCACCGGCGGCCCGCTGATGGTCAGGCGCATGCCGCTGCAGCGCTGCACCAGCTTGCCCATCCAGGCCGATTGTCGGGCGACGAACTCTTCCAGGCTCATCTCGCCGCTCTGCACCATGTCCAGCGCCTGCTCCCAGATGGCGGTGGTACCGGGGTCGGCGATGGCGCGGGGTACGGCGTCGATCAGGCTGAAGGCAGCCGGTGTGGCGGACAGGGCCTTGCCGTTCTTGACCAGGTAACCGCGGTCGAGCAGGCCCTGGATGATGCTGGCCCGGGTGGCCTCGGTGCCGATACCGGTGGTTTCCTTGAGCTTCTGCTTGAGCAGTGGGTCGTCCACCAGCTTGGCGACGTTCTTCATTGCCTTGATCAGATCGCCTTCGGTGAAGGGTTTGGGCGGTTGGGTCCACAGGTCCTTGAGTTGCAGGTCATGCACGGCGCAGGCCTGGCCTTGGTTCAAGGTCGGCAACACCTGAGGCGGTGGCGCTTCGCGGCCTTTGGCCGGGGTCAGCGCCTCGGGCAGGGCCCGACGCCAACCAGGCTCGACGATCTGCTTGCCTACCGCGCGCAGGGCGTGGCCGGCGCAGTCGAATTCGGCCTGGGTGCGATCGTACTCGTGGTTGGGCAGGAACTGCGCCAGGTAGCGGGCGCGGATCAAGGTGTAGACGGCCTTGTGCTTGGGTGGCAGGCGCGAAGGGTCGCTGGCGGCGGTGGGGATGATGCCGTGGTGGGCGCTGACCTTGGCATCGTTCCAGGCCCGCGAGCGGCGCTGGGGCTCCAGGTGCGCTTGCAAAGGCGCAAGACTGCCGTCTGCGCGTTGCAGGGCGGCCAGGATCCCCGGCGCCTCGCCATGCTGGCTGAGCGGCAGGTAGCCGCAGTCGCTACGTGGGTAGGTGATCAGTTTGTGAGTTTCGTACAGGGCCTGGGCAATATCCAGGGTCTCCTGGGCGCCGAGGCCGAGCTTCTTGGAGCAGACCTCCTGCAGGGTGCCCAGGTCGAAGGGCAGGGGAGCCGCTTCGCGCACGCGTTCGGTGGCCACCTTGGTCACCTGGGCGCTGCCGGCGGCCTGCATGTCGACGGCGGCTTGCTGGGCCAGTGCCGGGTTCAGGCAGCGGCCCTGATCGTCACAGTTATCTTCGGGCGCTCGCCATTGAGCGGTGAAGACGCTGCCGCTGCTCTGGAGTTGCACATCGATAGCCCAGTAGGGCACCGGCACGAAGTCAGCGATGCTGCGGTCGCGGTCGACCACCAGGCGCAGGGTCGGTGTCTGTACCCGGCCCACCGGCAGCACGCCCTGGTAGCCGGATTGGCGGCCCAGCAGTGTGAACAGGCGGCTCATGTTCATACCGATCAGCCAGTCGGCGCGGGAGCGGCCGAGGGCCGAATGGTACAGGCTGAAAGTCTCCTGCCCTTGCAGCAGGCGGGCCAGGGCCTTGCGGATCGAGGCGTCGTCCAGGGCCGAGAGCCACAGGCGTTGGATCGGGCCGCGGTAGCGACAATGCTCCACCAGCTCGCGGGCGATCATCTCGCCTTCGCGGTCGGCGTCGGTGGCGATCACTAGTTCCCGGGCTTCACCGAGCAGGCGCTTGACGGCCTTGAACTGGCTGGCGGTCTTGGGCTTGACCAGCATCTTCCATTTTTCCGGAATGATCGGCAGGTCCGCGAGGTTCCAGCGCTTGTAGCGCTCGTCGTAGCTGTCGGGCGGGGCAGTTTCGAGCAGATGGCCGATGCACCAGGTCACGCAAACGTCGGAGCCTTGCCAGCAACCGTCGGCCTTGCGGGTGGCGCCGAGGACTTTGGCGATGTCCTTGGCCTGGGAGGGTTTTTCGCAGAGGAACAGGCGCATGGCCGGGAACGCTTCATCGCAAATGAGGGCGCTAGAATGCGCAAGCCAGGGCGCGGAAGCAAGCTTTGTCTGGATGGATATACAGCTTTTTGTCAGGGCGCGTTTCAGCGTCCTCCTTGACTGTTCGCGGGTAAACCCGCTTCCACAGGTGCTTCGCTGAGCCCTGTGGGAGCGGGGGTTACCCGCGAATAGGTCCGTCGAATCAGACCGACTTGCGGGTCAGGCCGGTTCGCGGGAGTCGCGCACCATGTCCACATGCGGGATGCCGGCCTCGAGGAATTCCTCGCTGACCACGCGGAATCCCAGGCGCTCGTAGAATGGCGTGGCGTGTACCTGGGCGCTGAGCATCTGCTGCTTGAGGTCACGGTTCTGCGCCTCGACGATCACTGCGCGCACCAGGGTGTCGCCGACCTTCAGCCCGCGCCAGTCCTTGAGCACCGAGATCCGCCCGATGGTGCCATCGGGCAGCAGGCGTGCGGTGCCGATCGGGTAGTCCCCTTCCAGGGCCAGGAAGTGCAGGGCGTCCTGGTCTTCGGCGTCGAACTCCAGCTCTGGTGGAATGTGCTGCTCGGCGACGAACACCGCCTCGCGGATGCGGCGGATATCGGCGTTGTCTTTATGCCAGTCGGCGAGGCGAACGCTGATCTTATTCATTGGCAAATCCCAGGCTTCCTTGTTTGACCAGCTGGCACAGCAATGTCAGACCTTCTTCGTCTTCGAGCCACTGAGAAAGGTTTTCGATGTGCAGCGCGTCGGCGGCGCAGATCAGCTTGAGCAGCTCACGCAGATGGCCCGAGAGCAGGCGGCTCTGGCCGCTGGCGAACAGCAGCAGGTTGTCGTCGACTTCCGACCAGGCCATGCGCGCGCTCGGGTTGCGGATCAGGATGGCGCCTTGCTCCAGGCTGTCGATCAGGTCTTCTTCGCTCAGCTCTTCGCCGGTCACCAGCTCCGGATAGCGCGGCTCGGTCATGAACTGGCCGAACCAGGTCAGCAGCAGGCGCTCGTCACCCATGTGCTCGGCCAGCAGGGCCTTGAGGCGGTCCAGGGCATCATGCTGGATCTGGTGAGGATCTGCGGCAGGCTGGGCGTCGGCATCGCTGTAACGCTCCTCGTCCGGCAGGAACTGGCTGAGGAAATCGGTGAAGTGGGTCAGCACTTCAGCGGCGCTCGGGGCGCGGAAGCCCACCGAATAGGTCAGGCAGTCGTCTTCGGCCACGCCGTAGTGGGCCAGGCGCGGCGGCAGGTAGAGCATGTCGCCAGGTTCCAGGGTCCATTCGCTGCTCTGTTCGAATTCGGCGAGGATGCGCAGGTCGGTGTGTTCCAGCAACGGGCTGTCGCTGTCGCACATCTGGCCGACTTTCCAGTTTCGCTTGCCGTGGCCCTGGAGCAGGAACACGTCGTAATTGTCGAAGTGCGGGCCGACGCTGCCGCCTGGCGCGGCGAAGCTGACCATCACGTCATCGATACGCCAGCTTGGCAGGAAGCGGAAATGCTCCAGCAGCTCGGCGACTTCCGGGACGAACTGATCCACTGCCTGGACCAACAGGGTCCAATCGCGCTCTGGCAGGGTGGCGAAAGTGTCTTCGGCGAAGGGGCCGCGGCGCAGCTCCCACGGGCGCTCGCCGTGCTCGAGCACCAGGCGAGACTCGACTTCCTCTTCCAAGGCAAGGCCGGCCAGTTCGTCAGGGTCGATCGGGCTTTCGAAGTCCGGGAAGGCCTGGCGCACCAGCAGGGGCTTCTTCTGCCAGTAGTCGCGAAGGAATTCACGGGCCGTCAGGCCGCCCAGCAGCTGCAGTGGAGTATCAGGATTCATGTTCAACCTATTGAAAAAACGTAATTTTCATCCGGGAATAAAAACGCCCGGCCAGGCCGGGCGTTGATCACGGGGCGCAGGTCAGATGCGTTTGGCCTGGGCCGCCGCGTTGCCGATGTAGGTAGCCGGGGTCAGCTGCTTGAGCTCGGCCTTGGCTTCAGCTGGCATGTCCAGCCCATCGATGAACGCCTGCAGCGCTTCGGGGCTGATGCCCTTGCCGCGCGTGAGCTCCTTGAGCTTCTCGTAGGGGTTCTCGATGTTGTAGCGGCGCATGACGGTCTGGATCGGCTCGGCCAGGACTTCCCAGCAGGCGTCCAAGTCTTCGGCGATGCGAGCGACGTTCACTTCCAGCTTGCCGATGCCCTTGAGGCTGGCCTCGTAGGCGATGACGCTATGGGCGAAGCCCACGCCCAGGTTGCGCAGCACGGTGGAGTCGGTCAGGTCACGCTGCCAGCGGGAGATCGGCAGTTTGCTGGCCAGGTGCTGGAACAGGGCGTTGGCGATACCCAGGTTGCCTTCGGAGTTCTCGAAGTCGATCGGGTTGACCTTGTGTGGCATGGTCGAGGAGCCGATCTCGCCGGCGACGGTCTTCTGCTTGAAGTAGCCCAGGGAAATGTAGCCCCAGACGTCGCGGTCGAAGTCGATGAGGATGGTGTTGAAGCGGGCGATGGCGTCGAACAGCTCGGCAATGTAGTCGTGCGGCTCGATCTGGGTGGTGTAGGGGTTGAACTGCAGGCCCAGTTCGTCTTCGATGAAGGCGCGGGCGTTGGCTTCCCAGTCGATCTGCGAATAGGCCGACAGGTGGGCGTTGTAGTTGCCCACAGCGCCGTTGATCTTGCCCAGCAGCGGCACGGCGGCGACCTGGGCGATCTGGCGCTCCAGGCGGTAGACCACGTTGGCCAGCTCTTTGCCCAGAGTGGTCGGCGAAGCCGGCTGACCGTGGGTGCGCGAGAGCATCGGCACGTCGGCGTGGGCGTGGGCCAGGGCGCGGATGGCCTGGGCGATCTGGCGCATCAGCGGCAGCAGCACTTCGTCACGGCCGGCGCGCAGCATCAGGGCGTGGGACAGGTTGTTGATGTCCTCGCTGGTGCAGGCGAAATGGATGAATTCGCTGACCTTGGCCAGTTCCGGCAGGGTCGCGGCCTGCTCCTTGAGCAGGTATTCGATGGCCTTGACGTCGTGGTTGGTGGTGCGCTCGATTTCCTTGACGCGCTCGGCGTGCTCGAGTTTGAAATCGGTGGCCAGGGTGTCCAGCAGGGCATTGGCTTCGGCGGAGAACGCCGGCACTTCGCCGATCTGCGGGTGGGCGGCCAGACGCTGGAGCCAGCGCACCTCGACCAGGGCGCGGAAACGGATCAGGCCGTACTCGCTGAAGATGGGGCGCAAGGCCTGGGTTTTGCCGGCGTAGCGGCCGTCTACAGGGGAAACCGCAGTGAGCGAGGAGAGCTGCATGGGGTGTTCTCGGACAGTCAGGCTTTTGGAAGGGCGCATATCATACATGAAAAAGGTAGGCGGCGAGCTTCTAGCTGCAAGCAGCACGTAAAAGCCGACGTGCTGCTTCTGCTGGATGCATGCAGCTTACCCTCGCATCATGTCGTACAGTTCGTTGAGCAATTTGCGACGGCTGAACACCAGCTGCCAGCGGTGCCCACCCAGCTGACGCCACAGACGCGCAGCGCGGATGCCGGAGAGCAGCAGGGCGCGGATCTTCGAGGCATTGCCGGCCTGCTGAAGGAAGCGCATGTCGCCATGCACTTGGATGCGCTGGCGCAAGGTGCTCAGGGTGTCCTGGTACAAGGCTCCGCTGGATGCGATGACATTATCGTGAACCAGGCCGAAATGATCGGCCTGGGCCTGGATCTGGGGCAGGCGCTTGCCGATGGTCTCGAGCATGTCGTCCCGTTTGGCCAGCTGGCGCTCCAGGCCGAGCATCGACAGGGCATAGCGCAGCGGCTCGCGCTGAAGGCTGCTGGGGTCGCGCTCCAGGGCGCCGACCAGGGCGCGGTAGCCGTCGCGCAGGTTCAGGTCATCGCCGCCGAACACCTCCAGGGTGTCCTTGGGGTCACGCACCAACAGGCTACCCAGCATGCAGCCGATATTGGCCTCGCTGGCCTGGCCGGTCCGGGCGATGCGGTCGACCAGCACTGCGGCCTGGAACACGCCGCCCAGGGCGACCAATTGCTCCTGGAGAGTATTCATTGGCGGGGGCTCCAAGGCTCGGCGGTCTCGATCACACCGCCGCCCAGGCATACCTCGCCGTCATAGAACACCACCGACTGCCCCGGAGTGACAGCGCGTTGCGGCTCGTCGAAGACCGCGCGATAGCCATGCTCGGTGCGCTCCAGGGTGCATTGCTGGTCGCTCTGGCGGTAGCGCACCTTGGCGGTCAGCCTGCGCGGGCTGCTCAGGTCGATCGGGTTGACCCAGAAGATCTCCGAGGCGAGCAGGGCGCGGGAGAACAGCCAAGGGTGTTCGTTGCCTTGACCGACCACCAGTACGTTGCGGGTCAGGTCTTTGTGCAGCACGTACCACGGCTCGTCGCCGGCGTCCTTCAGGCCGCCGATGCCCAGGCCCTGGCGCTGGCCGATGGTGTGGTACATCAGGCCGTGGTGACGCCCGATGACTTCTCCGTCGGTGGTCTCGATGTCGCCCGGCTGGGCGGGCAGGTACTGCTTGAGGAAATCGCTGAAGCGGCGCTCACCGATGAAGCAGATACCGGTGGAATCTTTCTTCTTGGCCGTGGCCAGGCCGTGCTTCTCGGCAATGGCACGTACTTCGGGCTTTTCCAGCTCGCCGACCGGGAACAGGGTGCGGGCGATCTCCTTGCCGCCGACAGCATGCAGGAAATAGCTCTGGTCTTTGTTCGGGTCCAGCCCCTTGAGCAGTTCGGTGAGCTCGCCGGTGTCGCGGCGGCGCACATAGTGGCCGGTAGCGATCAGGTCGGCGCCCAGGGACAGGGCATAGTCGAGGAAGGCTTTGAACTTGATCTCGCGGTTGCACAGGATGTCCGGGTTCGGTGTACGTCCGGCCTTGTACTCCTCCAGGAAATGCTCGAATACGTTGTCCCAGTATTCGGCCGCGAAATTGGCGGTATGCAGCTTGATACCGATGCGATCGCACACGGCCTGGGCGTCGGCCAGGTCCTCGCGGGCGGTGCAGTATTCGGTGCCGTCGTCCTCTTCCCAGTTCTTCATGAACAGACCTTCCACCTGGTAGCCCTGCTCCATGAGCAAAAGGGCGGAGACGGAAGAGTCCACGCCGCCGGACATGCCGACGATAACGCGGGTCTTGGCGGGGTCTTTGAGTGCTGGGCTGGTCATGGCTACCGGTGTGTATCAGGGGGAAAAATTCCGATTCTATCAGGCCAAGGGCCGGACGTCAGTCGCGCAGCAAGGCGAGGCTATGCAGTGGACCGGCCAGGTAATCGTCGATGCAGCGCGGTACCAGCTCGCTGCGCCAGCGTGCGGGGTCGGCCAGCAGTTGCTCGCGGGTCAGCCAGACGGCACGGACAATATCGCTGTCCAGGGGGCGGTCGGCGTGGTGATGCACAGGGCGCGCGGCGAAACAGATGCGCTGGTAGGTAACGCCATTGCTGGGGGCGGTATAGAGGTAGATGCCAACCACGCCAGTGAGTTCGACTTCCCAGGCGGTTTCCTCCAGGGTCTCGCGCAGGGCGGCCTGGGTCAGGGTCTCGTTGGGCTCAAGATGCCCGGCAGGTTGGTTGAAGACGTGTTGGCCGGCCTTGAACTCTTCGACGAAGAGGAACTTGCCCTCGTGTTCGACGATGGTGGCGACGGTGATGTGGGGTTGCCAGGACACGGTCGGTGCTCTCCCTAAGTGACAAGCTCCAAGCTGCAAGCCACAAGTCAAGATGCTATGCAGACTGCGCTTGCTTGTGGTTTGCAGCTTGAAACCTGCGGCTGAAAAAGCACAAACCCCGGTGCGTGGCCGGGGTTTGTGGTGTTACATCAGAACCTTACAGTGCGGCAATGGCGCTGTTGAGGGTCTGGCTTGGGCGCATGACCTTGGCAGTCAGCTCGGCATCCGGCGCGTAGTAACCACCGATGTCGGCCGGCTTGCCCTGGACGGCAGCCAGTTCGGCGACGATGGTCGCTTCGTTCTCGGCCAGGGTCTTGGCCAGCGGTGCGAAGCGCGCCTGCAGGGCGGCGTCGTCGGTCTGGGCAGCCAGAGCCTCGGCCCAGTACAGGGTCAGGTAGAAGTGGCTGCCGCGGTTGTCGATACCGCCGACTTTGCGCGATGGCGACTTGTTGGTGTCGAGGAACTTGCCGGTGGCCTGGTCCAGGGTATTGGCCAGGACTTTGGCGCGTGGGTTGTCGTAGGTGTTGCCCAGGTGCTCCAGGGAAGCGGCCAGGGCCAGGAACTCACCCAGCGAATCCCAGCGCAGGAAGTTCTCTTCGACCAGCTGCTGCACGTGCTTCGGAGCCGAACCGCCGGCGCCGGTCTCGAACAGGCCACCGCCATTCATCAGCGGGACGATCGACAGCATCTTGGCGCTGGTGCCCAGCTCCATGATCGGGAACAGGTCGGTCAGGTAGTCGCGCAGGACGTTGCCGGTCACCGAGATGGTGTCCTTGCCTTCGCGGATGCGGGCCAGGGAGAACTTGATGGCATCGACCGGCGCCAGGATGCGGATGTCCAGGCCGCTGGTGTCGTGGTCCTTCAGGTACTTCTGGACCTTCTCTATCATCACGCCGTCGTGGGCGCGGGCAGGGTCCAGCCAGAACACCGCCGGGGTGTTGCTCAGGCGGGCGCGGTTGACGGCCAGCTTGACCCAGTCCTGGATCGGCGCGTCCTTGGTCTGGCACATACGGAAGATGTCACCGGCTTCGACGCTCTGTTCCAGCAGCACCTTGCCCTTGCCATCGACCACGCGCACGACGCCGTCGGCCTTGATCTGGAAGGTCTTGTCGTGGGAGCCGTACTCTTCGGCCTTCTGAGCCATCAGGCCGACGTTCGGCACGCTGCCCATGGTGGTCGGGTCGAAGGCGCCGTTGGCCTTGCAGTCCTCGATCACGGCCTGGTAGATGCCGGCGTAGCAACGGTCCGGGATGACGGCCTTGGCGTCCTGCAGTTCACCGGCGGTGTTCCACATCTTGCCCGAGTCGCGGATCATCGCAGGCATCGAGGCGTCGACGATGACATCGCTCGGCACGTGCAGGTTGGTGATGCCCTTGTCGGAGTTGACCATGGCCAGGGCCGGGCGGACGGCGTACAGGGCCTGGATGTCGGCTTCGATCTCGGCCTGCTTGTCAGCTGGCAGGTCCTTGATGCGGGCGTACAGGTCGCCGATGCCGTTGTTGGCGTTGAAGCCGACTTCGGCGAGGGCTGCGGCGTGCTTGGCCAGCACGTCGTTGTAGAACTCTTCGACGATGACGCCGAACATGATCGGGTCGGAGACCTTCATCATGGTGGCTTTCAGGTGGACCGACAACAGCACGCCGGAGGCCTTGGCATCGGCGATCTGCTCGGCGATGAAGGCTTTGAGGGCCTTGCGGCTCATGACGGCGCAGTCGATGACTTCAGCGGCTTTGACGGCGGTCTTTTCTTTCAGGACGGTGGTAACGCCGTCTTTGCCGACCAGCTCGATGCGCAGGCTGTCATCGCCTTCGATCAGTGCGGCTTTTTCGCTGCCGTAGAAGTCGCCTTGGGTCATGTGGGCGACGTGCGACTTGGAGTCGGCAGTCCAGGCGCCCATCTTGTGCGGATGCTTGCGGGCATAGTTCTTGACCGACAGCGGAGCGCGGCGGTCGGAGTTGCCTTCGCGCAGAACCGGGTTCACGGCGCTGCCTTTGATGCGGTCGTAGCGGGCGCGGGATTCTTTTTCTTGCTCCGTGCTCGGCTCGTCAGCGTAGTCGGGGATGTTGAAGCCCTTGCCTTGCAGTTCCTTGATCGCGGCCTTGAGCTGCGGTACCGAGGCGCTGATGTTCGGCAGCTTGATGATGTTGGCTTCCGGGGTGGTGGCCAGCTGGCCCAGCTCCGCCAGGTGATCGCCTACGCGCTTCTCGGCGCCCAGTTGCTCCGGGAACGCCGCGAGGATACGGCCAGCCAGGGAGATGTCACGGGTTTCGACGGCGATGTCAGCCGAAGCGGTGAAGGCTTCGATGATCGGCAGCAGGGAATAGGTGGCGAGGGCGGGAGCTTCGTCGGTGAAGGTATAGATGATCTTGGAACGGGTGGGCATGCGGGTTAACTCTCTGTTTTGCTGAGCGTGCTCGAAGTCTCGAGATGCGCAGGGTAGGCGCTACGCCCTGGCAGCGCCATGGGCAATTGGTCGAGAGGCTTGCGAGCGGTGATGGTGGATGCATCAGTCGAGCGTCAAACGGCTGGGCGGCGGTAACAGCCCAGGCTTTTTGGCCATTCTTGGCCGAGGGCGAGCCGCGTTTTTCCAAGGGGTCGCCCCAATGACCCTACGGTCAGGGCCGGAGTATACCAAACCCTTCGGGCTAAGTGATATCGGACCGCCTATAAGACGAAAGGCGTAAGGGCAATGTGGCGCGATGCCGCAGCCCTCGGCGTCTGCGCGCGGCCAAACTGTGAGTGGGCTTGTCAGTGGTCGCTGCCGGTCAGCTTGCAACTTGCAGCGTGAAGCTTGCAGCTCAGGAAAGCTGGTTTAGGCTCATTGGATCGCAGGATGTCCAATCACACCTGGAAAAGCGGAGTAGTGCAGCATGGGATACCAGAAAATCAAGGTTCCAGCAGACGGCGCGAAGATCACCGTCAATGCAGACCATTCGCTCAATGTTCCCGACAATCCCATCATCCCGTACATCGAGGGCGACGGTATCGGTGTCGATGTTTCGCCGGTGATGATCAAGGTAGTGGATGCTGCCGTGCAGAAGGCCTACGGCGGCAAGCGCAAGATCGCCTGGATGGAGGTGTATGCCGGCGAGAAGGCCACGCAGGTCTACGACCAGGACACCTGGCTGCCCCAGGAAACCCTCGATGCCGTGCGCGATTACGTGGTGTCGATCAAAGGGCCACTGACCACGCCGGTCGGTGGGGGTATCCGTTCCCTGAACGTGGCCTTGCGCCAGCAGTTGGATCTGTACGTGTGCCTGCGTCCGGTGCTGTGGTTCCAGGGCGTGCCGAGCCCGGTGAAAAAGCCTGGTGATGTCGACATGGTGATCTTCCGCGAGAACTCCGAGGACATCTATGCCGGCATCGAATGGAAGGCCGGCTCTGCCGAGGCCAACAAGGTGATCAAGTTCCTCAAGGAGGAAATGGGCGTCACCAAGATCCGCTTCGACGAGAACTGCGGCATCGGCGTCAAGCCGGTCTCCGAGCAGGGCACCAAGCGCCTGGTGCGCAAGGCGCTGCAGTATGCCGTGGACAACGACCGCAAGTCGGTGACCCTAGTGCACAAGGGCAATATCATGAAGTTCACCGAAGGGGCCTTCAAGGATTGGGGGTACGAGGTGGCGCGGGACGAATTCAAGGCCGAGCTGCTCGATGGCGGCCCGTGGATGAGCTTTAAGAATCCCAAGACCGGGCGCCAGATCGTGGTCAAAGATGCGATTGCCGACGCCATGCTCCAGCAGATTCTGCTGCGACCGGCCGAGTACGATGTGATCGCCACCCTGAATCTCAACGGCGACTACCTTTCCGACGCCCTGGCGGCCGAGGTCGGGGGCATCGGTATCGCCCCGGGCGCCAACCTGTCCGACACCGTCGCGATGTTCGAGGCGACCCATGGTACGGCGCCCAAGTATGCCGGGCAGGACAAGGTCAATCCGGGCTCGGTGATTCTGTCGGCCGAAATGATGCTGCGCCACATGGGCTGGACCGAGGCAGCCGACCTGATCATCAAGGGCACCAACGGCGCCATCGCGGCCAAGACCGTGACCTACGACTTCGAGCGCCTGATGGACGGCGCCAAGTTGGTCAGCAGCTCCGGCTTTGGTGATGAGATGATCAAGCACATGTGAAGGCAATGAAAACCGGCCAGCCCTTGCGGGGCTGGCCGGTTGCCGATGTGCCTGCAGAAGGTCAGGGGTGGATCAGGCTTGGACGATGCTCTCGACCGGCTGGACTTCGACTTTCGATGCCGTGGCGCCGGCGCCGCAGATGTTGACGGCGTGCAGCCCCTTGGGTCCCTGGACGATGTCGAAGGTCACGGACTGGCCAGCCTTGAGTGTCTTGTAGCCGTCCATCTGGATATGCGAATAGTGGGCGAACAGGTCTTCGCTCTTGCCCTCCTCGTTGACGAATCCATAGCCCTTGGCATTGTTGAACCACTTGACTTTACCGCTCGCCATCCTCATGTCCCTCTGCAAAGGACTCCATCACTGGAGTATCATCCACGTCATCCGCATACGAACCATGCGAAAAAATCTGGTTGACTGCGCGGATCTTTATCGACCACGGTGGGTTCTTATTGGTTGTAACACCGTTTTGCCGATAGTCAAGGTCAGACGGCCCCCGCGCCGGCAGCGGCCTACGCGGTCAAACCATCACCTTAACTTGTCGTTATGATGAAATTCTTTCCATGCAACCACTCAGCCAGATTCGACTAACATTCAATCAGGATCGCCCGCAATCTAACGAGGACGACGGCTCCGGTCTGGCGGTACAGGAAGCCAAGCCGATCCTGCAGGCGCCACCGATGTACAAGGTGGTTTTGTTCAACGATGACTACACGCCAATGGATTTCGTCGTCGAAGTGCTCGAGACGTTCTTCAATCTGAACCGCGAGCTGGCGACCAAGATCATGCTGACCGTCCATACCGAAGGGCGGGCAGTGTGCGGATTGTTTACCCGTGACATCGCCGAGACAAAGGCCATGCAGGTCAACCAATACGCCAGGGAAAGCCAGCATCCGCTACTCTGTGAAATCGAGAAGGACGGTTAATCGCCGACCACTTGGGTATGAGGTGAAGCTATGTTAAACCGCGAGCTCGAAGTCACCCTCAATCTGGCCTTCAAGGAGGCTCGTTCGAAGCGTCATGAGTTCATGACCGTCGAGCACCTGCTGCTAGCACTCCTTGACAATGAGGCCGCCGCGACCGTTCTGCGCGCCTGTGGCGCCAATCTCGACAAGCTCAAGCACGACCTGCAAGAGTTCATCGATTCCACCACGCCGCTGATCCCTGTCCATGACGAGGACCGCGAGACTCAGCCGACCCTGGGCTTCCAGCGCGTGCTGCAGCGTGCCGTGTTCCATGTGCAGAGCTCCGGCAAGCGCGAAGTCACCGGCGCCAACGTGCTGGTGGCGATCTTCAGCGAGCAGGAAAGCCAGGCCGTGTTTCTGCTCAAGCAGCAGAGCGTGGCACGCATCGACGTGGTCAACTACATCGCCCATGGCATCTCCAAGGTGCCGGGCCACGGCTCGCACAGCGAAAACGATCAGGACATGCAGGACGAGGAGGGCGGCGAATCTGCTTCCTCGAGCAATCCGCTGGATGCTTATGCCAGCAACCTGAACGAATTGGCCCGTCTGGGCCGCATCGATCCGCTGGTGGGGCGTGAGCAGGAAGTCGAGCGCGTCGCGCAGATTCTTGCTCGTCGGCGCAAGAACAACCCGCTGCTGGTCGGCGAGGCTGGCGTGGGCAAGACGGCCATTGCCGAAGGTCTGGCCAAGCGCATCGTGGACGGTCAGGTGCCGGATCTGCTGGCCCAGAGCGTGGTGTATTCCCTGGACCTTGGCGCATTGCTGGCCGGTACCAAGTACCGCGGCGATTTCGAGAAGCGCTTCAAGGCGTTGCTCGGTGAGCTGCGCAAGCGTCCGCAGGCCATTCTGTTCATCGACGAGATCCACACCATAATCGGTGCAGGTGCTGCATCCGGTGGCGTGATGGATGCCTCCAACCTGCTCAAGCCGCTGCTGTCGTCGGGCGACATCCGCTGCATCGGCTCGACCACCTTCCAGGAATTCCGTGGCATTTTCGAGAAGGACCGCGCCTTGGCGCGGCGCTTCCAGAAGGTCGACGTCACCGAGCCGTCGGTCGAAGATACCGTGGGCATCCTGCGGGGCCTGAAGGGCCGCTTCGAGAGTCATCACAACATCGAGTACAGCGACGAAGCCTTGCGCGCCGCCGCCGAACTCGCTGCGCGCTATATCAATGACCGGCACATGCCGGACAAGGCTATCGACGTGATCGACGAGGCGGGTGCCTATCAGCGCCTGCAGCCAGAGGGCAGTCGCGTCAAGCGCATCGATGTGCCTCAGGTCGAGGACATCGTCGCCAAGATCGCGCGGATCCCGCCCAAGCATGTCACCAGCTCCGACAAGGAGCTGCTGCGCAACCTCGAGCGCGATCTCAAGCTCACCGTGTTTGGTCAGGATGCCGCCATCGATTCGCTGGCCACTGCCATCAAGCTGTCCCGTGCCGGGCTCAAGTCGCCGGACAAGCCGGTCGGCTCGTTCCTGTTCGCAGGCCCCACGGGTGTGGGCAAGACCGAGGCGGCCCGTCAGCTGGCCAAGGCGCTTGGGGTGGAGCTGGTGCGCTTCGACATGTCCGAGTACATGGAGCGGCATACCGTATCGCGCCTGATCGGTGCGCCTCCTGGCTATGTCGGGTTCGACCAGGGTGGTCTGCTGACCGAAGCGATCACCAAGCAGCCGCATTGTGTGCTGTTGCTCGATGAGATCGAGAAGGCCCACCCGGAAGTGTTCAACCTGCTGCTGCAGGTGATGGATCACGGGACCCTGACCGATAACAATGGGCGCAAGGCGGACTTCCGCAACGTGATCCTGATCATGACCACCAACGCCGGTGCTGAAACTGCCGCGCGGGCCTCGATCGGCTTTACTCAGCAGGACCACACGTCTGACGCTATGGAGGTGATCCGCAAGAGCTTCACGCCAGAGTTCCGCAACCGTCTGGACACCATTATCCAGTTCGGCCGCCTGAGCCACGAAACCATCAAGAGCATCGTCGATAAGTTCCTCATCGAGCTGCAGGCGCAGCTGGAAGACAAGCGCGTGCTGCTGGAAGTCAGTGATGACGCCCGCGGTTGGCTGGCGGCTTCTGGTTATGACGTGCAGATGGGGGCGCGGCCGATGGCGCGGCTCATCCAGGACAAGATCAAGCGGCCGCTGGCCGAAGAGATCCTGTTCGGCGAGCTCTCCGAGCATGGCGGTGTGGTGCATGTCGACCTGCGTGATGGCGAGCTGGTGTTCGACTTCGAGACCACGGCTGAGGTTGCATGAGGTCTGGGCTGCTTGCAGCCCCTTTCGCGACATTAAGGCTTCTCCTGTGGGAGTGGCCTTCTGTCGCCAAAACAGCAGAAAGCGACCTTCTGCATTCGAGCGAGCACAAAAAAGCCCGGCACATTGGCCGGGCTTTTTATTGGCTGAGACTCAGCGGGCGCGATAGGTGATGCGGCCCTTGCTCAGGTCATATGGCGTCAGTTCGACGCGGACCTTGTCGCCAGTGAGAATGCGGATGTAGTTCTTGCGCATCTTTCCGGAGATGTGCGCGGTTACGACGTGCCCGTTTTCCAACTCCACGCGGAACATGGTGTTGGGCAGGGTGTCGACGACAGTACCTTCCATTTCGAAGCTGTCTTCTTTCGACATGCAGTAAAGCCCTCGGTATCCAGTGAATGGCCCGATACGCAACTGCACCGGGCAAAAAAGTGGCGTGGATTATGCCCGAAAACTGTGTTTCAAGCCAATGCTTTCAATTGAGGGTAACCCAGCGCTGGTTGATCAGCAGTTCAATGGGCCGGTACTGGGTCTTGTAGTTCATTTTCTTGCAGTTCTTGATCCAGTAGCCGAGGTAGACCGCATCGAGGTTTTGCCGCAGGGCTTCGGTGATCTGCCAGAGGATGGCATAGCGCCCAAGGCTGCGGCGCTCCTGCTCGGGCTCATAGAAGGTGTAGACCGCAGACAGGCCGTTGGGCAGCAGATCGCTCACGGCCACCGCCATGAGTTTGCCTTCCAGGCGGAACTCATAGAACCAGCAGAACGGCAGGTCGCGCACCAGGAAAGTGGAGAACTGGTCACGGCTGGGGGGGTACATGTCGCCATCGGCATGGCGTTGCTCGATGTAGCGGCGGTACAGGTCGAAATATTCTTCGCGAAACGCCGGGCGCGCGGCGGTGACGGTCAGATCGGCGTTGCGTTTGAGGATGCGCCGTTGCTGGCGGTTGGGGATGAAGCGCGCAGCCGGAATGCGCGCGGGCACGCAGGCGTTGCAGTTCTGGCAATGAGGGCGGTACAGGTGATCGCCGCTGCGGCGAAAGCCCATTTCCGACAGGTCGGCATACACATGCACGTCCATCGGTTGGCTGGGGTCCAGGAACAGCGTAGTGGCCTGCTCCTCTGGCAAATAGCTGCAGGAGTGGGGTTGAGTGGCATAGAACTTCAACCGCGCCAGCTCTGTCATGATCAACCCCTCGGTAAGACTTTGACTTAAGTGTAAGCCAGCTGGCAGAACTCGCCTAGCGAGCCCAGGTCGCCGTGTTTGGGGTATCGAGATAGCGTGCCAGGTGCTCTGCAAAGCAGGCCCGGCTGATGGCGCGGGCGCCGAGGCTGTGCAGATGGTTGGTCGGCATCTGGCAGTCGATCAGCACGAATCCGGCGGCTTTGAGGTGCTCGACCAGGGCTACGAAGCCGACCTTGGACGCATTGTCGGCGCGGCTGAACATCGACTCGCCGAAAAACAGTCGGCCCATGGCCAGGCCATATAGCCCGCCCACCAGTTGACCGTCGCGGCGTACCTCGACCGAGTGGGCGATGCCACGTCGGTGCAGTTCGCAGTAGGCCGCCTGCATGTTGTCGGTGATCCAGGTGCCGTCGGCATAATCGCGTGGCGCGGCGCAGGCGGCGATGACGGCGGGGAAGTCGGTGTCGAAGCTGACCTGGTAATGGCCTTGGCGGATGAACTTGGCCAATGAGCGCGATACGTGCAGCTCGTCCGGGAAAAGCACGGTGCGAGGGTCCGGTGACCACCACAGGATCGGTTGGCCATCCTGGTACCACGGGAAGCAGCCATGGCGATAAGCCTGCACCAAGCGCTCCGGCGTCAGGTCGCCGCCTGCGGCCAGCAGGCCGTTGGGGTCGTGCAGGGCTTTTTCCAGGGGCGGGAAGTTCAGCGAGTCGCGGGTCAGCCAGGTGAGCATGGTCTTTCGGCGGTGGGGGAGGGGAGGGCAACCAGCATGGCGCGCTGGTGGTGTGAGGTCAATGTGTGGCCTTGTGGTGTCAGCCGTTGGCGCGTCTGGGCGCAGGCTGGCACTTTGCGAGGTAATTTCCTGACCATTCAGGCGTCCATTGGCACCATCCGGCACATTTGCTGTCATACCTGTGCAAAAACACAGCATAAGCCTTTGTCACGAAAGAAAATGCGTGCTCAAATTGCACCCATAGGAAATCCGCGCCGCTCCAGCCTCACCTGGCGTGCCGCCATGGCGGCTGGCGGGCAGTAATGTTAAAAGTAGTGGTTCATTGACCGGACACCGGGTCGATCACTACTGGACGCGCAGCAAGCGCAGGAATAGACGCGTTTTGAAGAAATCCACCGCAACCCCGCCCCCTTTGCCCGTGCCCCTGTGGCGACAGCAGCTGCATTACCGCCTCAAGGAAGGTGCGCTGATCGCTGTCGGCGCCCTGTGCCTGTACCTGTGGATGGCACTGCTGACCTACGACACGTCGGACCCAGGCTTCAGTCACACCAGCAATGCCGAACAGGTGCAGAACGCCGCTGGCCGCGCCGGTGCCTACTTTGCCGATATCCTGTTCATGGTGCTGGGCTACTTCGCCTATATCTTCCCGTTGCTGCTGGCGATCAAGACCTGGCAGATCTTCCGCGAGCGTCACCAGCCCTGGCAGTGGAGCGGCTGGCTGTTTTCCTGGCGGTTGATCGGGTTGGTATTCCTGGTGCTGTCGGGCGCGGCGCTGGCGCATATCCATTTCCATCCACCGGCGAGCATGCCGTTCTCTGCCGGTGGTGCGTTGGGCGAAAGCCTGGGCGATCTGGCGCGCAACCTGTTGAACGTGCAGGGCAGCACCTTGATGTTCATCGCCCTGTTCCTGTTCGGCCTGACGGTCTTCACCGACCTGTCCTGGTTCAAGGTGATGGACATCACCGGCAAGATCACGCTCGATCTGTTCGAACTGGTGCAGAGCGCGGCCAACCGTTGGTGGGAAGCGCGCAACGAGCGCAAGCGCCTGGTGGCGCAACTGCGCGAGGTGGATGAGCCGATCCTCGATGTGGCGCCGATGGCCGCCGAGAAGCGCGAGCCGATCAAGCCTCAGCCGCGCGAACGCATCAGCGAACGTGACGAAGCGCCCGCCCGGCCTGTGCTACCACGCGAACCTGTGGTGCCACGCGAGCAACCGGTCGCGCCGGTGATCATGCCGCCAACCCCGGTCAAGGCGCCTGAACCGAGCAAGCGGGTGATGAAGGAGAAGCAGGCACCGCTGTTCGTCGATAGCGCCGTGGAAGGTACCTTGCCGTCAATCTCCATTCTCGACCCGGCCGAGCAGAAGAAGATCGAGTACTCGCCAGAATCCCTGGCCGGTGTCGGCCAATTGCTGGAAATCAAGCTCAAGGAGTTCGGCGTCGAAGTTACGGTGGACTCGATCCATCCGGGTCCGGTGATCACGCGTTACGAGATCCAGCCGGCCGCCGGCGTGAAGGTCAGCCGCATCGCCAACCTGGCCAAGGACCTGGCGCGTTCGCTGGCAGTGACCAGCGTGCGCGTGGTTGAAGTCATCCCGGGCAAGACCACCGTGGGTATCGAGATTCCCAACGAAAACCGGCAGATGGTGCGCTTCTCCGAGGTGCTGTCCACGCCGCAGTACGACGAGCAAAAGTCGCCGGTCACCCTGGCCCTGGGCCATGACATCGGCGGCAAGCCGGTGATCACTGACCTTGCCAAGATGCCGCACCTGCTGGTGGCCGGTACCACCGGTTCCGGTAAGTCGGTGGGTGTCAACGCCATGATCCTGTCGATCCTGTTCAAATCCAGTCCTGAAGATGCGCGGTTGATCATGATCGACCCGAAGATGCTCGAGCTGTCGATCTACGAGGGTATTCCGCATCTGCTCTGCCCGGTGGTCACTGACATGAAGGACGCCGCCAATGCACTGCGCTGGAGCGTGGCCGAGATGGAGCGGCGCTACAAGCTGATGGCCGCCATGGGCGTGCGGAACCTGGCGGGCTTCAACCGCAAGATCAAGGATGCCCAGGAGGCCGGCGAGGTCATCCACGACCCGCTGTACCGCCGCGAGAGCATGGACGACGAGCCGCCTGCGCTGAAGACGCTGCCGACCATCGTGGTGATCGTCGACGAGTTCGCCGACATGATGATGATCGTCGGCAAGAAGGTCGAAGAGCTGATCGCCCGTATCGCCCAGAAGGCACGGGCCGCCGGTATTCACCTGATTCTTGCCACCCAGCGTCCGTCGGTGGATGTGATCACCGGCCTGATCAAGGCCAACATTCCGACCCGCATGGCGTTCCAGGTGTCCAGCAAGATCGACTCTCGGACCATCATCGACCAGGGTGGCGCCGAGCAGTTGCTCGGTCACGGTGACATGCTCTACATGCCGCCGGGCACCAGCCTGCCGATCCGTGTGCATGGTGCGTTCGTCTCCGACGACGAGGTGCACCGGGTCGTCGAAGCCTGGAAGCTGCGCGGCGCGCCGGACTACAACGACGACATCCTCAACGGCGTCGAGGAAGCCGGTAGCGGCTTCGAGGGCGGCGGTGGTGGCGGCGGCGATGGCGACGATCCGGAAGCCGATGCGTTGTACGACGAAGCCGTGCAGTTCGTACTGGAAAGTCGTCGGGCGTCCATTTCCGCAGTGCAGCGCAAGTTGAAGATCGGCTATAACCGCGCCGCGCGGATGATCGAGGCGATGGAGATGGCCGGTGTGGTCACCCCCATGAACAGCAACGGCTCGCGGGAAGTGATTGCCCCGGGCGGCCCACGCGATTGATGATCACCTTGCCGGACGTCGAAGGCGGCGCCCGGCCCATTCACTGTTCAACGAGGATTCCCATGCGCGCGATTCGCATGCTGTTGGTTTCTGCCCTGGCCCTGGGCGCTGTGTCGGCCCAGGCCGATGAGAAGGACGTTGCACGCCTGACCCAGTTGCTGGAGAAGTCGCAGACCATCTCGGCTCGTTTCTCACAACTTACCCTCGATGCCAGCGGCACGAGCTTGCAGGAAACCAGTGGCGAGATGTCCGTCAAACGCCCAGGCCTGTTCTACTGGCACACTGATGCGCCTCAGGAGCAGGTGGTGGTGTCCGACGGGCAGAAGGTCACCCTGTGGGACCCGGACCTGGAGCAGGCCACCATCAAGAAGCTCGACGTGCGACTGAACCAGACCCCGGCGCTGTTGCTGTCCGGTGATGTGTCCAAGATCAGCCAGAGCTTCGATATCACCTCCAAGGAACAGGGCGAAGTCATGGACTTCACCTTGAAACCCAAGACCAAGGACACCTTGTTCGACTCTCTGCGTGTGTCGTTCCGCCGCGGTCTGATCAACGACATGCAACTGGTCGACAGCGTGGGTCAGCGCACCAATATCCTGTTCAACGGGGTCAAGGCCAACGAGGCGATCCCGGCGAGCAAGTTCCAGTTCAAGATCCCGGAAGGCGCCGACGTCATCCAGGAGTAATGAGAGCGCATCATGGATCTGTTTCGAAGCGAACCTGTCGCCCAGCCCCTGGCCGCCCGGCTGCGTCCGTCCAACCTGGACGAGTACGTCGGCCAGGAGCACCTGCTGGCGCGTGGCAAGCCGCTGCGTGAGGCGCTGGAACAGGGCGCGCTGCACTCGATGATCTTCTGGGGGCCGCCTGGAGTGGGCAAGACCACCCTGGCGCGGTTGTTGGCGCAGTTCTGCGACGCTCACTTCGAGACGGTGTCGGCGGTGCTGGCCGGGGTCAAGGAGATCCGCCAGGCGGTAGAGGTGGCCAAGCAGCAGGCGGGCCAGTATGGTCGCCGGACCATCCTGTTCGTCGATGAGGTGCACCGCTTCAACAAGTCCCAGCAGGATGCCTTTCTGCCTTATGTGGAAGACGGCACGCTGATCTTCATCGGTGCCACCACCGAGAACCCCTCGTTCGAATTGAACAACGCCTTGCTGTCTCGGGCTCGGGTGTATGTGCTCAAGAGCCTGGACGAAGCGGCCTTGCGCAAGTTGGTCAACCGCGCCCTGACCGAGGAACGCGGCCTTGGTGCACGCCAGCTGAGTGTCGGTGACGACGCTTTCAAAATGCTGATGGCGGCAGCTGACGGCGATGGCCGGCGGATGCTCAACTTGCTGGAGAACGCTTCGGATCTCGCTGAGGACGGCGGCGAGATCGGCGTCGATCTGTTGCAGAGCTTGCTCGGCGACAGCCGGCGTCGCTTCGACAAGGGGGGCGAGGCCTTCTACGACCAGATCTCGGCGTTGCACAAGTCTGTGCGGGGCTCCAATCCCGATGCGGCGTTGTACTGGTATGCGCGTATGCTCGACGGCGGCTGCGATCCGCTGTACATCGCTCGTCGAGTGGTGCGCATGGCCAGCGAGGACATCGGCAACGCCGATCCTCGCGCCTTGAGCCTGTGCCTGGCTGCCTGGGATGTGCAGGAGCGTCTGGGCAGCCCCGAGGGGGAACTGGCGGTGGCTCAGGCCATTACCTACATCGCCTGCGCGCCGAAGAGCAATGCCGTGTACATGGGCTTCAAGGCCGCCATGCGCGAAGCCGCCGAGCACGGTTCCCTGGAGGTGCCGTTGCACTTGCGCAACGCTCCGACCAAGCTGATGAAGCAGCTGGGGTATGGCGAGGAATACCGCTACGCCCATGACGAGCCTGATGCGTATGCCGCAGGTGAAGACTACTTCCCCGAACAGCTCGAGCCACGCCAGTACTACCAGCCGGTACCCCGGGGCCTGGAGCTCAAGATAGGGGAGAAACTGCGCCACCTGGCCGAGTTGGACCGCACCAGCCCCCGGCAACGGAGAAAGCCATGATCGGCCTCATCGCCGCGGTCAGCGCGGGCGGTATCGCCGGAACCCTGTTGCGCTTTGCCACGAGCAATTGGGTGGCGGCACACTGGCCACGCCACTTCTATCTCGGTACGCTGGCGGTCAACCTGATCGGCTGCCTGCTGATCGGCCTGCTCTATGGCTTGTTCCTGCACAAGCCGCTGGCGCCGGTCGAGCTGCGCGCCGGGCTGATCGTCGGCTTTCTGGGTGGCCTGACGACTTTTTCTTCTTTCTCGCTCGA
Source organism: Pseudomonas sp. CK-NBRI-02 (assembly GCF_008124495.1). Taxonomy (NCBI): domain Bacteria; kingdom Pseudomonadati; phylum Pseudomonadota; class Gammaproteobacteria; order Pseudomonadales; family Pseudomonadaceae; genus Pseudomonas; species Pseudomonas sp. CK-NBRI-02. The sequence goes on from NZ_VSJH01000021.1 coordinate 94,220, forward strand.
TACCGTGCGCCTGATGGAAAGTGGGCAAGTTCCGCTGGCCTTGGGCTATACCGGTATTAGCGTAATCGGCGGGCTGCTTGCCACTTGGGCCGGCCTGTCGCTGACCAAATTCTGAACCAACACTCACATAACGAGAGAACGATATGCTCGATTCCAAACTGTTACGCGGCCAACTTCAGGAAGTGGCGGATCGCCTGGCCTCCCGTGGCTTCAGCCTGGATGTCGCGCGCATCGAATCCCTGGAAGAGCGCCGTAAGGCCGTGCAGACCCGCACCGAGCAACTGCAGGCCGAGCGTAACGCCCGTTCCAAGTCGATCGGCCAGGCCAAGGCCAAGGGTGAAGACATCGCGCCGCTGATGGCGGATGTCGAGCGCATGGCTGGCGAGCTGGCCGAGGGCAAGGCAGAGCTGGATGCCATCCAGGCCGAACTTGACGCTATCGTGCTGACCATCCCCAACCTGCCGGACGCCAGCGTTCCAGTCGGCCCGGACGAGGAGGCCAACGTCGAGGTGCGCCGTTGGGGAACGCCGCGTGACTTCGATTTCGAGATCAAGGACCACGTGGCACTGGGCGAGATCAGCGGCGGCCTGGACTTCGAGACCGCGGCCAAGCTCTCCGGCGCACGCTTTGCCCTGCTGCGTGGCCCGATCGCCCGCATGCACCGCGCCCTGGCCCAGTTCATGATCAATCTGCACACCAGCGAGCACGGCTACGAGGAGGCCTATACCCCGTATCTGGTGCAAGCGCCGGCCCTGCAGGGCACCGGCCAGTTGCCGAAGTTCGAGGAAGACCTGTTCAAGATCGCCCGTGAAGGCGAGGCGGACTTCTACCTGATTCCGACCGCCGAAGTGTCGCTGACCAACATCGTCGCCGGCGAGATCATCGATGCCAAGCAACTGCCGATCAAGTTCGTCGCCCACACTCCGTGCTTCCGCAGCGAAGCCGGTGCTTCGGGTCGCGATACCCGCGGCATGATCCGCCAGCACCAGTTCGACAAGGTCGAGATGGTGCAGATCGTCGAGCCGTCCAAGTCGATGGAAGCGCTCGAAGGCCTGACCGCCAACGCCGAGCGCGTGCTGCAGGCCTTGGAGTTGCCGTACCGTGTCCTGGCCCTGTGCACCGGCGACATGGGCTTTAGCGCCGTGAAGACCTACGATCTGGAAGTCTGGGTGCCGAGCCAGGGCAAGTACCGCGAGATCAGCTCCTGCTCGAACTGCGGCGACTTCCAGGCCCGCCGCATGCAGGCCCGCTGGCGCAATCCGGAGACCGGCAAGCCTGAGCTGGTGCATACCCTCAACGGCTCAGGCCTGGCGGTCGGCCGCACCCTGGTGGCGGTGCTGGAGAACTATCAGCAGGCCGATGGCTCGATTCGCGTGCCGGAAGTGCTCAAGCCCTACATGGGTGGTGTCGAGGTCATCCGCTAAATGGATTACCTGCCGCTGTTCCACAAGCTGCAGGGTGGTCGGGTACTGGTCGTCGGTGGCGGTGAGATCGCCCTGCGCAAGGCGCGTCTGCTGGCCGACGCCGGCGCCGCACTGCGGGTAGTGGCACCGGAGGTCGACGGCCAGCTGGCCGCGCTGGCCCGCGAGGGTGGCGGTGAGGTCTTGGTGCGCGGTTACCAGCCAGGCGACCTTGACGGTTGCCGGTTGGTGATCGCCGCCACCGACGACTCCGTGCTCAATGCCCAGGTCTCTGCCGATGCCCAGGCGCGTAGCCTGCCGGTCAACGTAGTGGATGCGCCGGCCCTGTGCACGGTGATTTTCCCCGCGATCGTCGATCGTTCGCCTTTGGTAGTGGCCGTGTCCAGTGGCGGCGACGCGCCAGTGCTGGCGCGGCTGATCCGCGCGCGCCTGGAGGCCTGGATTCCAGCCGCCTATGGCGAGTTGGCCGGTTTGGCCGCGCGTTTTCGCGACAAGGTCAAGGCGTTGTATCCGGACGTCAACCAGCGTCGCGGTTTCTGGGAGGATGTCTTTCAGGGGCCGATCGCCGAACGCCAGTTGGCCGGGCAGGGCAGCGAGGCCGAGCGCCTGTTGCAGGCGAAGGTCGATGGTGCGCCGGTGCAGCAAGGGGGCGAGGTGTATCTGGTCGGTGCCGGCCCGGGTGACCCGGACCTGCTGACCTTCCGTGCCTTGCGCCTGATGCAGCAGGCCGATGTGGTGCTGTATGACCGATTGGTGGCGCCGGCGATCATCGAGATGTGCCGACGTGATGCCGAGCGGATCTACGTTGGCAAGCGCCGCGCCGATCATGCGGTGCCGCAGGAGCAGATCAATCGCCTGCTGGTGGACCTGGCGCGCCAGGGCAAGCGAGTGTTGCGCCTGAAGGGCGGCGACCCGTTCATCTTCGGCCGTGGTGGTGAGGAGATCGAAGAGCTGGCCGAGGAGGGTATCCCGTTTCAGGTGGTACCGGGCATCACCGCGGCCAGTGGTTGCTCAGCTTATGGCGGAATTCCGCTGACCCATCGGGATTATGCCCAGTCGGTTCGCTTCGTCACCGGGCATCTGAAGGATGGCACCAGCAACTTGCCTTGGGATGATCTGGTGGCGCCTGCCCAGACCCTGGTGTTCTACATGGGCCTGGTCGGCCTGCCGACCATCTGCGCCGAACTGATTCGCCATGGCCGCGCGGCCAGTACCCCGGCGGCGTTGGTGCAACAGGGGACCACACGTAACCAGCGGGTGTTCACTGGGACCCTGGCGGATCTGCCAGCGCTGGTGGCGCGTCATGAAGTGCATGCGCCGACCCTGGTGATTGTCGGGGAGGTGGTGCGGCTACGCGAGAAGCTGGCGTGGTTCGAAGGATCACAACAAGGGTGACATGATTGGGGCCGCTAAGCGGCCCCAGCTGTTTCAAGCCTGCCAGATGCCTTTGCCCGCCAGCCGCTCGCGGTCATGCGGCTGGTTGAAATCCTGCAGCGGCCCTTTGGGCACGATGCCATTCGGGTTGATGGTCTTGTGGCTCATGTAATAGTGCTTCTGGATGTGCTCCAGGTTCACGGTCCCGGCCACGCCCGGCCACTGGTACAGCTCGCGCAGCCAGTTGGACAGGTTCGGGTAGTCGGCCAGGCGACGCAGGTTGCACTTGAAGTGGCCGTGGTACACGGCGTCGAAGCGCACAAGGGTAGTGAACAGACGTACGTCGGCCTCGGTGAGATATTCCCCCGCCAGGTAGCGTTGACGGCCCAACAGGGTCTCGAGGTGATCCAGTTCAGCGAACACCTGATCGAACGCCGCCTCGTAGGCCTCTTGGGTGGTGGCGAAGCCTGCACGGTACACGCCGTTGTTCACCGCCGGGTAGATGCGTTCGTTGAGTGCATCGATGGTCGGGCGAAGCGGCTCGGGGTAGAGGTCCAGCCGGTTGCCTGTCAGCTCATCGAAGGCGCTGTTGAAAATGCGGATGATCTCTGCCGACTCGTTGTTGACGATGCGCTTTTGCTGTTTGTCCCACAGCACCGGTACCGTCACGCGGCCGGTGTAGTGTGGGTCATCCTGGGTATAGCGCTGGTGAAGGTACTGCAGGTCGTCCAGGTGGTCGCCGGTGGAGCCGTGCTGACGATCGAAGGTCCAGCCATGCTCGCCCATCAGCCAACTCACTACAGAGACATCGATCAGCGGTTCCAGGCCCTTGAGGGCACGGAAGATCAAGGTGCGGTGAGCCCAGGGACAGGCCAGGGAGACGTACAAGTGGTAGCGCCCGGCTTCGGCGGCAGGTAGTTGATTACGGCGTTGGGCGTTCTCGCGCTGGAATGCGCCGTCCTTGCTGTTCTGGTACCACTGGTCATGCCAGCGGCCGTCGATTAAAAGGCCCATGGTGAGCTCCTCGGAACATAGTCGTTTGTCGTTGGAGCTCAGTCTAGGCAACTCTGTTCGAATAAATAGCGCAAAGACTGCGGCGATCGGATCGATTTATTCGATGTTTTTACGTTGCGTCCAGTAGTTGCGTGCGGTTTCGAAGGCCTGCTCACGGCTTTGCCCAAGCCCACGCAGGGCCATCGCCATGGTCGCCAGCACTGCCAGTTCGCCATAGCTGTCCTCGGCTTCGCCGCGCCATACCTTCAACAGGTGCTCAGGTTGCAGGGTGGCTGGCTTGACGTGGCGCTGGGCACTCAGCGCCGGCCATTCTTCGTCCCAGGCTGCGCCGGCGGTGGTGCCATAGAGATGGCTGATCACATCGGGGTTGACCTCGATCTCCCCGCCGTCGCCCTTGATCACCACGGCATGGTCGCCCAGTAGACGGCTCGCCTCGCGATGCACAGCCTGGTAGCCGGGATGGAAGATGCTTTGCAGGCCGCAGCGTGCGCCCAGCGGATTGAGCACCCGGGCCAGCGAGTGAATCGGCGAGCGCAGCCCCAAGGTGTTGCGCAGATCGATCATGCGCTGCAGTTGCGGGGCCCAGTCCTGCAGCGGTGCGAAGGCCAGGCAGCGCTCTTCCAGGGCCTGGGCTACAGCGGGCCAGTCGCGGCACAGGGGGATGTCCAGCAAGTCCAGCAATTGCTCGGTATACAGGCGCCCGGCGGTGTGCGCACCGCCGCCATGCAGGATAATGCGCACACCGTTACCCGCCAGGCATTTGACCGCAAGCAGGTACCAAGGCAGATGGCGCTTCTTGCCGGCGTACGTGGGCCAGTCCAGGTCCACGTTGATGGTAGGGGGCTGCAGGTGAGCGCGTAAGGCCTCGGTGAAGCCGGCGAGCTCCTCGGCGCTTTCCTCCTTGTGCCGCAGCAGCATGAGGAAGGCGCCCAGTTGGGTGTCTTCGACCTTGCCCTCGAGCAGCAGAGTCATGGCCGTGCGGGCCTCCTCACGGGTCAGGCCACGGGCGCCGCGCTTGCCTTTGCCGAGGATGCGCACGAATTCAGCGAAGGGATGTTCGGCCGGGGTTTGCAAAGTGAGTGGACGAGCGATGGTCATATGCAGTTGGTTGGTTTGGGCAGGCCCGCCAGCTTGGCAGCGAGTTTGGCGGGAGTGCCGTTGAACAGACGATTGAGGTGCGGACTGTTGCCTTTTTCCGGGCCTAGCTTGAGGGCGGTGTACTTGATCAGCGGGCGGGTGGCCGGTGACAGCTGGAACTCATCGTAGAACTGGCGCAGCACTTCCAGTACCTCCCAGTGCTCAGGCGTCAGCGCAATATTCTCGCGTGCGGCCAGCGCTTGGGCGACCTCAGGGGACCACGCTTGCAAGTCGGCCAGAAAGCCGTCCTTGTCCAGGGCGATCTGCTGATCGCCGACAGTGAGGTTGCTCATAGCCAGCTGTTGACCTTGTGGTAATGCAGTGACAGTTCGACGAAGGCCGGATAGTCCACAGGCTCGGCTAATGCGCTGTCGATGGCGCGGGCCTGCAGATCCTCGGCGAGGGCGTAAAGGCGGTTACCTAAGGCGGCGGCTTCGAGCTTGCGCCATGGCTCACTGCCGGCGCGCAGGGCATAGACAGCGTCGCCGCACAGCAGCAGAGCATCATCCGTGCCCAGCAGGCGTAGGCAGCTGTCCAGACGATTGTCGCCGAAGGGCGAATGGCTGATTACATGCAAGGTCGTCATCAGAGTGTCACCACCTGGTCGAAACGGGCAATCAGGGCGGTCAGGCCTGCATCATCCAGCACCTCGACCGCCAGCTCCAGCGCGTCACCCGCCAGGCCGCGCTCGGCCAGGCTGTGGCCGCAGGCGAACAGTTCCTCGACACCGAACATCGGCAGCGCCTGGAGATTGGCAGCGAGATTTTTCTGTTGCAGTGCGCCAGGCTGCTGGCCGGGAGCGAGTTGGAATACGCCATCATCGAGAAAGAGCATGCCCAGGGGCAAATCGAAGGCGCCGCCGGCCAGGGCGATATCCAGGGCCTCACGGGCGCTGGGGCCGTTCCAGGGCGCCTGGCGGCTGATGATCAACAGGGATTTGGCCATCTCAATCACCTCCGAAGCAGACCAGGCGGTCGGCCACTTGTGCTGCCTCATGCAACTGGCCGAGGCCCGACAGCTCCCAAGGGGCCGGCAGGTTCACGGCCGGGCGCTGGTAGCGGTTGGCTTCGCTCTCATCCAGCACGCCTCGACGCAGGGCTGCGGCGATGCAGACCACGGCATCCAGCCGATGGCTATCGATGAAGTCGCGCCATTGGGCGGCAACGTCCAGTTCATCTTGGGGGGCAACGATATTGGCCGAGGCGCTGTGTACCCCGTCCTGGTAGAAGAACAGCCGGGCAATCTCGTGCCCAGCGGCCAGCGCTGCCTCGGCGAAACGCAGGGCGCGACGCGAGGAGGGCGCATGGGCCGGGGAAAAAACCGCGATGGCGAATTTCATGGAAAGCTCGTGCAAGGGGATGGGGCCATGATAAAGCAAAAAGCCCGCACCTGTCGGCGCGGGCTTTTTGGGTCAACGCAAGCATGCGTCAGGCCTGGCCCTTGCTCTCTGGCAGGAACCAATTCAGCACCAGGGCGCAGATGCCGCCGGTGGCCACGCCCGACTCCAGCACGTTACGCAGCGCCGCCGGCATGTGCGCGAGGAACTCCGGCACTTGTGCCACGCCCAGGCCTAGGGCCAGGGATACCGAGATGATGAGCAGTGCCCGACGGTCCAGGCGGGTGCTGGCCAGGATGTTGATACCCGACGCTGCTACCGCGCCGAACATCACCATGGCTGCGCCACCGAGCACTGGTTCAGGCACTGCCTGGATCACACCGGCAACGCTGGGGAACAGGCCCAGCAGCACCAGCATAAGGGCAATCCACACACCGATATGGCGACTGGCGATGCCGGTCAGCTGAATGACGCCGTTGTTCTGCGCAAAGATAGAGCTGGGGAACGTATTGAACACGCCAGCTAACAGCGAGTTGGCACCGTTGACCAGCACGCCACCCTTGATGCGCTGCATCCACAGCGGGCCTTCGACCGGTTGGCGCGAGACTTTGCTGGTGGCCGTGACGTCACCGATGGCTTCCAGCGAAGTCACCAGATAGATCACCAGCATCGGAATGAACAGGGCCCACGAGAAGCTCAGGCCAAAGTGCAGCGGCATCGGCACTTGGAACAGCGCGGCTTCATGCATGCCGGTGAAGTCCAGGCGGCCGAGGTAGCCGGCCAGGGCATAGCCCACGGCGAGGGCGATGACGATGGCGCAGCTGCGCATCCACACCACGGGAATGCGGTTGAGGATCACGATGATCGCCAGCACAACGCCCGACAGCAGCAGGTTCTCGCCGTTGGCGAAAGTGCCGTTACCCATGGCGGTGAAGCCGCCTCCCATGCTGATCAGGCCCACCTTGATCAGCGTAAGACCGATCATCAGCACCACGATGCCGGTCACCAGAGGGGTGATCAGGCGTTTGACGAACGGGAGGATGCGTGACACGCCCATCTCCACGAAGGAGCCGGCGATCACCACACCGAAAATTGCAGCCATCACGCTCTCTACCGGGGTGCCCTGCTTGACCATCAGCGCACCGCCTGCGATCAGCGGTCCGACGAAGTTGAAGCTGGTGCCCTGCACGATCAACAGCCCAGCGCCAAACGGCCCGAAGCGCTTGCACTGGACGAAGGTCGCGATACCGGAAATCACCAGCGACATGGAGACGATCAGGTTGGTATCACGCGGGGAAACCCCCAAAGCCTGGCAAATCAGCAGGCCAGGAGTGACGATCGGGACGATGATCGCCAGCAGGTGCTGAAGTGCAGCCAGCAGGCCGATCAACGGCCTTGGCTTGTCCTCTAGACCGAGGACCAGTTCATTGGCAGGCGCCGTCGCGCCCGGCCCGTGTTCGATGGAACTCATGGGAAGCTGCCCAGGATGAAAAAAGGAGCGCATTCTACGGGGCAAGACTGGATTGGGGTAGGGGGAAATGCGTGAAGGCGGCCGTACTTGAGGCCTGACAGGTTATAGCAGGATAACGCGTTGTCCATGTATTCGCAGGGCACTAGGCTGGCTGGCCCCGCGGTGGGGTGTGCAGGAACTCGAAAGTCACCCATGAAAAAGCCCGCCGAAGCGGGCTCTTTCTAGTAGCAGGGCTATCAGTCGTCACGGCCCATGATGCCGAACAGCTGCAACAGGCTGACGAACAGGTTGTAGATCGATACATACAGGCTGATGGTCGCCATGATGTAGTTGCGCTCACCACCGTGGATGATCGCACTCGTCTGGAACAGGATGCAGACCGACGAGAACAGCACGAAGCCCGCGCTGATCGCCAGTTGCAGGCCGCTGATCTGGAAGAAGAAGCTGGCCACGACAGCGCCCAGCAGCACGAAGAAGCCAGCGGTGATGAAGCCGCTGAGGAAGCTCATGTCCTTACGGGTGACCAGCACGTAGGCCGACAGACCACCGAATACGAGGGCGGTCATCGCGAAGGCCGAGCTCACCACTTCGGCGCCGCCGCTCATGCCCAGATAACGGTTGAGGATCGGGCCGAGGATGAAACCCATGAAGCCGGTGAGTGCGAAGGTGGAGACCAGACCCCAGACCGAATCACGCAGCTTGGCGGTGAGGAAGAACAGACCGTAGAAACCGATCAGTACCACGAACACGTTCGGGTAACCGACTCGCATCTGTTGGGCCACGAATGCCATGACGCCGCTGAAGGCGAGGGTGAGCGCCAGCAGACTGTATGTGTTGCGCAGGACGCGGCTGACTTCCTGCTGCTCGGCCTGCTGGCCGTGGTGGACGGCATAATCCTGTTCGCGCATGGCGACACTCCTGTGGTGTGAATCTGTGGTTTCGAAACGAATGGTTGCAATGAGGATACCAGAGCAACTGCAAGCCGCGACACAGAGAGTTTGACAGCTTGTTTCATTACGGTATGATTGCGGCCGCAAAATTGATCCTGGAAGCGTGGCCGAGTGGTTTAAGGCAACGGTCTTGAAAACCGTCGATGGGCAACTATCCTAGAGTTCGAATCTCTACGCTTCCGCCACATTCAAAGCCCTGATTATTCAGGGCTTTTTGCATTTCTAGGGTAGGCAAATCATTGCTGAGCCCATGCCGCCAGTCATCCCCTGAAGGCCCCGGACCAGGGTCGGCACCTCGAATCCTTGACCGACCCAGCATGACGCTCGGCCACGATGGCCTAGCGCTCGTGTGCAGTCGTGAAGATCAGACTGTTTTCGAAATTTTCCGCAACGATGAGTCCTTGGTTCGAGGTCATGCTGTTCGAGCGTGATGCGCCGCTTGAGTTGGTGGATTATGCCCGCTAATTGCTTGGGAAGATCGTGCCGTACATTCAAGAACGAGTGCCATTCGTTGTATAGAACGAGGTGATTTCATTTCTATAGCGAATTGAAATAGATGAGCTTTTTTACGCGCCAAACACCAACGGAGGGTGTAGGCTCGAAAATCGAACCGCAGTAATTATTTCAAAAAAGGGGCAGTGTGGGTCCGAACCTATCCATTTCAGTGGGGTGGCCGGAGATTTCACATGAACAGTTCCATAACGCCTAGAACGCTGGCGCATGGCGCGCTGCTGTCGGTCCTTGCGGGTTTCTTCGTTGTTGGCTGTACACACGATCCTGATATCCGCATGGGGCACGACAATTCCTCGGGCTACACGGGGAAAAACCCATCGGCTTACTTAAGTTGTGTGAAGAGTGAGCTCCCGGCAAGCGCGAAGACGTATACGCAAGAGCATCAGGACGTGCTCGCGCTATATGTCGACAGTACCGACCCGAACCAGGCAACTGGCCTTGTCGAAGTCAAGGGTTCAGGGCAGGAGCATCAATATCTGGCATACCAGCGAGATGCCTGGTACGACCAAGGCCGTTTGCTCGATGCGGCGCTGATGTGTTCTAGAGCCAGTCTCTGAATATCCTCCCCCTCATCAAGCCCAGCCTGAGCTGGGCTTTTTGTATCGCCGTTGCGCAGCGTCAGGGCAACGGCTTTTTCTGAACGAAGAACTTGATGACTGCGGCACGTATGCCTTCGACGCCGAGCAGTCCGATCACGCCGCCAAAGAAGGGTGCGGTTTCGCTTGGCACGCCGATCAGCGAAAGGCCGTGACTTGCAGCGAGTGCGAGGGCGCCGCACAAGGGGGCTTCGATCAGCATTCGTCGCAGCGAGCCGCCCCCATAAATTACGCGTAACGCTGCGATGATTAAGGCCAAGAGGCCTGCGTACAGCCCTGGCCAGTTATCTTGAAGCCAGCGTTCGAGCCAGGCCCAGGCCTCAGGTCGATCAATCATGATTGCACACTTCCTCATGGCCATTCGGTTGTGGCTGGTCTGGGCAATCAAGACCGGCAATGTTTTTCGTGAAGCTACAGGCAGGGCGGGGCATGGAGGTGTCCTTTTAACGGCGCGATATCGCCTTGATGTCGGCATGGTCTGCAGCGGCTCGAAAATCGACAATCCGCAGATGTTCTAGGACTGGCGCTTCATGGCGCGCTTCATGTCTTTCCGTTTGTGTACATCGACGGCACACTCTGCGTTCGTTTGCCCTCAGATGAGCCAACCATGATCGATATTCACAATGTGACCGCCTTCCAGCAGCAGACCCGCGTGCTCGATGGGTTTTCCCTGCACATCGGCGAAGGCGAGAAAGTCGCCATTCTGGGCCCCAACGGTGCCGGCAAGAGCACGTTGCTCAAGCTGATCACCCGAGAGCTCTACCCGGTGGAGCGCGAAGGCAGCCACTTGCGCCTGTTCGGGAGCGAGACGGTCAATCTGTGGGCGCTGCGAAGCCGCATCGGCTTCATCTCTCAAGACCTGCAGGATGATTACACACCCTATACCCAGGCCCTGGATGTGGTGGTTTCCGGTTTCTTTGGTGCCATTGGCGCCCATGGCCATCTGCAGCCGAGCGATGAGCAGCGCGAGCGGGCGCGTCAGTTGCTAGCAGTCGTCGAGATGGCCGAATACGAGCAGACCATGTTCCAGCGTCTGTCCACCGGCCAGCGACGCAGGCTTCTGTTGGCACGGGCGTTGGTCCATCAGCCGCGAGCGCTGATTCTCGACGAGCCGGCCAATGGCTTGGACATGGGCGCCAGCCTGGGCATGCTCAACCTGTTGCGGCGCTTCTGCGGTGAAGACCATGCGATGATCATTACCACTCACCATATCGACGAAATCATTCCCGAGATCGAGCGTGTGGTGTTGCTCGAGAAGGGACGCATCATCGCCGATGGTCCCAAGGCCGAAGTGCTGACCAGCGAACGCTTGTCCGCCCTCTACCAGACGCAGCTGCGCATCACCGAACAGGATGGCTGGTACCGCTGCTGGCATGCGTGAGCTCCACTGGCCTGTCTTACCCGCGCCCTTTGTAGCCACCTCTGGCATTTCCCGAAGGGCGGGGCTTCCCCTGACCGATCTCTGCACCCAATAACCGGATAACCGGTCATTGACTCTCCAGTGTGAAAAACTAATCTCATTACGTGGGAAAAATTCCCACAAAATAAAAACGCTGACTGGCATAGAAGGGAACGTGCACGAGTTACTGCACCTTCATCACCAAGGAACGGCCGCTGGTTGGCTGGTTGCCCGCAAGGCAGCTGGAGTTCATTGGTTGTTGCGTTCGATTTGAGTACGGAAATGCAACTCTGAAGCGGAGATTCGTCATGCTGCTCAAAAAATGCTTGTTGGCGCTGGCCATCGGTGGCGTCCTTTCGGCATCGCTGGCATTGGTGCCTGACTCGATTAGTGATTTCTCCAGCGCATACGCCAAGGATGGCGGCGGAGGTGGCGGTCATGGTGGCGGCGGTGGTGGCCACGGCGGTGGTGGTGGTGGCGGTGGCGGTGGCCATGGCGGAGGTGGTGGCGGTCATGGCGGCGGTGGCCATGGCGGAGGTGGTGGCGGTCATGGCGGCGGTGGCCACGGTGGCGGCGGAGGCGGTCATGGTGGCGGCAGCGGTGGGGGGCATGGTGGTACTGGTGGTGGCCATGGTGGCTCAGGTCACGGGGGCGATGGAGGCCATAGCGGTAACAGTGGCCATGGCAATTCGGGGCGTGGCAGCGATGACGGTGGTACCCATGGTGTCGGCCACGGTGCCGATGATGGTGCCAACCACGACGCTGGCGGGCCTCATGGTGTCGGCCATGGCGCAGATGATGGTCCTAACCACGACGTGGGCGACGATCACGGTGTAGGCCGCGGCGCCGATGATGGCCCCGATCATGATGTTGGTGATGATCGTGGCGGTGCCTGACCGCTGAACCTCGGAAGCCGAAACCCGGAGCGATCCGGGTTTCGCATCGACGAGGCGGGTCCTGAACGGTTGTGATGTGCAGGGCAAGGTGCTCGAATGTACCGCCCATGAGCACCGTGCGCTCCCCCTTGGTTAAGGAAGCTTTGCAATGCATCTGCCCACTCTACCGCCCTCCCTGTTACCGGCATTGCGCTCTGTGATGCGGCCATTGGTGCGGTTGATGCTGAGAAAGGGAGTGACCTTCAGTAGCTTCGTCAACCTGCTCAAGGAGGTCTTCGTAGAGGTTGCTGAGCGCGAGTTCCGTCTCGATGGAAAACCGCCCAGCGACAGTCGGATCAGTCTGTTGACAGGGGTTCACCGCAAGGACGTCCGGCGCTTGCGGTCCCAGGTCCTGGAGGACGAGGCCAGCCTGCCGGAAGCAGTATCTTTTGGCGCGCATCTGGTGAGTATCTGGCTGAACCACGAGCCATTCTGTGAACAACCCGGCGAACCTCGGGCATTGCCGCGTTTGGCCAGTGTGGGCGGCGAACGGTCATTCGATGCCTTGGTCGCGTCGCTGAGCACGGATATCCGCGCCCGTGTCGTGCTGGATGAGTGGCTCCGCCTAGGGATCGTGTGCGTCGATGAAGACGATCAGGTCCATTTGCAGACCCGAGCATTCATCCCTCAGCGCGGCTTCGAGGAAAAGATCGCCTATTTTCGGCACAACTTGCATGACCATGCCTGCGCCGCTGTACATAACCTGACCGATGCAGGCGAGCCGTTCTTCGAGCGCAGCGTGCACTACGACAGCTTGTCCCAGGCGGGTGTCCAGCAGCTCAGAGACGCCGTGCGTACCGATGGCATGCAGCTCCTGCTCACGCTCAACCAGCTGGCCGCCGAGCTCGAGGAGCGCGAACAGCCGCCGGCTGAGGCCCGTCAGCGCATCACCGTCGGCCTTTATTTCTACGCCGAACCCAGCCCGCCCGAGGCCGCGTCCGCGACCAAGGCCAGTAAGCCATGAACATGACGTCGCACCTGCTGAGCTCGCTCGCAGCGCTGTGCTGCGCGCTTACCCTGTCGGCGCCGCTGAGTGCCGCGCCTGCCTGCCTCGAGCCGGGTGGCAGCGGCGGTACAGGCATGATGGCGCCGGGCGGCGTCGGTGGGACAGGCGCGCCTGACAATGGAGGCGTCGGTGGGACCGGTGCGCGTCCGGGCGGTGGCGGCATCGGGGGTACCGGTGCGTCGCAGGACGAAGGTGGTGTGGGCGGCACGGGCATCGTCGGCACCATCACAGGATTCGGTTCGATCTGCGTCAATGGCGTGGAGGTTCATTTCGACAACAAAGTGGCGCTCAGCGAGAACGGCCAGCCTGCCAGCAGTCAACGATTGGCGATCGGCCAGGTGGTGGCCGTCGAGGCCCAGCCGTCCCGTCGGGGTCTGGAAGCGCGCAGCATTGCCATACTCAATGCCTATGAAGGGCCGGTGACTGGGCTTGCATCCGGCGATACGCCGATGCGCGTCATGGGCCAACCGGTGCGGGTGGCGGCAAGTGCCCGGGTAGCGCCGGGCCTGCGCATTGGCGAGCCGGTGCGTGTCAGCGGCATGCGCAATGCGCAGGGCGAGGTGGTGGCCAGCCGCGTAGATCGAGCGCCGGGTCTGGTCCAGGTCAGTGCCATCGGTGATATCGGCAAACCGGGCGACTTGCATGGCCTGGCCTTGAATAAGGTGTTGCCACCCACGGGTGAGGTACTGGTGCGCGGCGCCTGGAACGGTCAACAACTGAATGTGGCGCAAACCCTCCGGGATCCAAGCTTCCCCTTCGCTGGACGAGTGCGTAACGCCTTGGTCGAAGGGCTGGTACGTGGACAGCAGGGTAATCGCATCGAAGTCGGTGGTTTCACAGCCAAGGTCGACCGCGCCACCGAGGGACGGGTCGAGACGCTTGCCATCGGTCAACGCGTCCGCGTCAGCGGTGTGTTCGACACTGGGCGCATCATTCACGCGCAGCGAGTGGAGGTGGTGCATGAACATCACGGCGACAGTCACTGGCATGGCGTGCAGCCCCGTCAGTCTCAGGGGGGCGAGTCCGATGGGCCTCGGGAAGTCGAATCGGGAACGTCTACAGCCGTCGAATCCGCAAAGCAAGCTGGCCGTGGCTCCAGCCATGAACAGGGGCACACCCGCGAGCGCATCGAGAGTGGCGCAGCCCGAGAAAAGGTGGAGCGCACAGACGTATCTGAGTCGGGGGGCGTAGAGCGTCGAGAACGCATCGAAACGCGCGAATCCGGTGATCGGGTGGAAACGCGCGAGCGCATTGAGGTCTTCGAAAATGGCGTGCGTGTTGAGCGGATCGAACGGATTGAGAAGATCGAGCGTTCGGACCGGCCAGACAAGCCTGACCGCATCGAGAAGATCGAGCGCATCGAGAAAGTCGAGCGTCCTGAGAGGGTAGAGCGGCCGGACAAAGTCGAACGCCCTGAGAAGGTCGAGCGTCCGGAAAAAGTCGAGCGGCCCGAGAAGGTCGAGCGCCCTGAGCGCCCTGAAAAAGTGGAACGGCCTGAGAAGCTCGAGCGCTCTGAACATTCTGGTTCTCATTAGGCTCGGTTTGCCTGCGCCCGGCTATGCTTCAAAGCATCCAGACCAGGCTGTACCGCACCTGATGTAATGTCCTGATCGCAACGAGGTAGGCATGATTTCGATGCGTGGGTTGTTTCCCTGCCTGATGGCCCTGGCCTGGCCAGCCCTGGCCGATGAAGTGACCTTGTCCACGGGGATGGATTACTCGCGGGGGCACTACGGCACGGCGGCCACCAGCGAGACCTGGTATGTCCCGGTCATTGGCAAGTACGAAACCGGTCCGATGATCTACAAGTTGACCATTCCCTATCTACGCATCACCAATCCTGCGGTAGGGCCGGGTGGTGAACCGCTGGCGGGTGACGACTGTGGGCGCGTCGAGAGCGGGCTCGGCGATACGGTGGCCAGTGCCGATTACGCACTGCTCGATGGCCGCGACGGCGGTAATCTGCTTGTGGATCTGGTTGGAAAGATAAAGCTGCCCACCGCCGATGAAGACCATTGCCTGGGCACCGGCAAGACCGATTATTCCGCCCAGGTGGATCTGGTTCGGGCATTCGGTGCGGTGAATGGCTTCGCCACATTGGGTTGGAAGAAGTTCGGCGATCCTGCCGGCTCGGATTTCCATGATCCGGTTTTCACTTCCATCGGCCTGCTCAGCCGAATCGCAACAGCCACATCGATAGGGGCGGTGTACGACTGGCGACAGAAAGTGTCATCAGACGGCGATGAGATCCAGGAGCTCACCCTGTTTCTGACCCAAAAACTCAGCGAGGGTTGGAAGGTCCAGCTGTATGCGCTGAAAGGCTTTTCCGACGCGAGCCCTGATTCAGGCGGCGGGCTGCTGCTCAACCATTCGTTTTGACCCCGCACCGGTGCGATTGCCTCAGAGCTGCCTGCCGCCTGGCCCGCGAAACCAGGCGGTTTTGGCATCAGGTGTTACTGCAGGGTAGGGGTGTCCGGTATCTCGCGCAGTGTCGCCTCTATGCCGGCGATGGTTCTGGCGAGCTTGTCGGCTTCCTGGTCGCGGCCTTGGGATTTGAGCAGGTCACGCTGTTGGCGCAGGTTGAGAAGCGTCTTCTGCAGGGCCAGGGCGGAGGTTCGATAGGGGTCCATGTCGCTCTCGTGCATTCCATGCTGGGGTAGGAGGCCGCGACCGTATCAGCTCGTTCAAACAGGTGAAACTGATGTTTCATACAGCAGCGGCCAAGCTCGTAGTCTGGAAGCTACTAGCACATAGGAACCCTCCTACAGGAAAGGTGGCAGGAGTGTTTCAGGTGATGTACCGCCTACGGCTTACCACTCAATGTTCATGGGGGTTGCACGGGCTCCAGTCCGCTCAGTGTCGCGCTCAGGCGCGCATGGCCAGTGTCGATCCACTGAAAAGTTATGTTGCAAATGGGGCTCGAAATCACGCGTCGCGCATGGCCTGTCGCTCCAGAGATCACGTGGCCACGGCTGCCGTCGATCCCGGTTCTGAGCGCTGGACGCAGAGCAGGTGAAAGCCTGCCGCGCTGGGTAGCTGCTTCATTGGGCAGAACTTACGGGTGAATGCTGGCATTCCTCATTCGGTGTGCGCACAGACTTGCGCTAGCATGTCGTTCCGTTTTTGTATTTCGGATATTGCCCCCATGAGTACCCCGCATTTGCGCCAGGCCACATCCAAGGATGTGGATCGTTGCTATCAGATCGAGATCAGCGCCTACGAAGGTGACGAGGCCGCCACCCGCGAGAAGATCGCCACGCGCATCGCTCAGTACCCGGAAGGGTTCCTGGTGCTGGAACTCGAGGGGGTGGTGATCGGGTTCATCAACAGTGGTTGTGCCTTTGACGTGGTGATGTCCGACGAGTCCTTCAAGGAATTGGTCGGCCATGACGCCCAGGCGCCGAACGTAGTGATCATGTCGGTAGTGGTCGATCCTGCCTTTCAGGGGCGAGGGTTCGCTGGCCTGCTCATGAGCCATTTCGTCGATCAGATGCGTCAGCGCGGCAAGGCCACCATCCACTTGATGTGCAAGGACCGCCACGTGGGGCTGTACGAAAAAATGGGCTACCGCTATGTGCAGCCTTCGGCCTCCGACCATGGCGGGATGGCTTGGCACGAGATGGTCATGGCTTTGTGACGTTTGCTCTGCGACTGGGTCTGCGGCCCCATCTGATATGCTTTTTTTCCACGAACCTGAATCTGTAACCGTATCAGCCTGGATCAGACAATACCCATCAAGCCCAGCCTTCCGAACCGGCGTGCGCTGGGCAAGCTGCGCTGCTCTGCAACAGCACCGGCCAGCCTCGCCGTTTCGCCATTATCTATAGAGGTTCCGATGGGCAAGCTCGCACTTTTCCTGGGTGGATTCCTGTTGCTGACAATCCTGGTCGGCCTGTTAGGCACCATTCCGCCAAGCTGATACGTTCGCGCCGGCCCGCCGCGTCAATAGGCGGGCTTATTCTCTTGGGCATGACCCGCTTCCAGACGCTGCAGGGCGATGCCCTGCGGCGTTGTCGTGCGTACGATAAGTCATTCTCGGCGTTGAGAAATCTGTCCACAAAAAACGTGGGTAGGTCTGTGGATAAATCGCTGCAACCCAAGCCGGCGGCGGGCTCTGTTAAATTGAACAGAATTTGAGCAGCGCTGTCGGTAAGGGGCTATGCGCATGCGTACGCTCACTGACCTAGTGCTGAGGATAGGCGCGGCGCACCCATTGCAATAGCTCGCGCACCCGCACGGGCAGTTCCCCTGCGGGATACAGCGCATGCATCTGCGGATCCTGGCCGCTGCTCGAAGTCAGGCGGTAGTCGGTGCAGACGCGAACCAGGCGCCCGGCATGCACCATTGGCTCGGCCACCCAATCAGCCAGGCGGGCGATTCCCGCACCGGCTAACGCGCTTTGCAGGATCGCCCCCCCAGCACTCAGACGCAGCCGCGGATGTGGGCGCAGGCTGCTGATCTGCCCATCGCGATAGAAGTGCCAGGCCTTGAGCACGCGCGGCGCGGTATGCAGGATCAGGGCGTGCCCATGCAATGCCTCAGGATGCTCGGGCATGCCGTGGCGGGCCAGGTAATCGGGGCTGGCGTACAGGTAGCGCCGATAGGACCAAAGGGGATAACCGATCAGCTCGCTGGACTGCGGAAAGGCGCCCCGGATGACGAAGTCGAACTTGCCCTGCAGCGGATCGAGGGCCTGGTCGCTGAACTGCACGTCCAGGGTGACCTGCGGATATTGCTGGGAGAATGAAGCGAGCACCGCGGGCAATAGCTGTTGGCTGAGCAGCTCGGGCGCGGCGAAGCGAATCCAGCCTTGGGATGAGCCGCTCAGCGCCGCCAGCTCGTCGACGGCATCCCGTTGCACATCCAGCAAGCGCTCGGCATGAGGTAGCAGGCGTTCACCGGCCTCGGTGAGGGTCACGGTACTGGCGCTACGATTGAGCAGCTTGGCCCCGGCATTGTCTTCCAGCGCCTGCACGGCGCGGGTGACGGCGCTTGGCGAGCGCCCCAGGGCACGGGCGGCGGCAACGAAGCTGCGCTTGTGGGCGACGGTGACGAAGGCCTGGATTTCTCGCAACATGTCCAATGCCATGGACGCTCCTGATTGCAGTTTTCGCAACGTCGCATTTCAACATAAGCGCCACCATTTGGTTAGCCTTGGGGCTCTGCTTTCCGTTCCGGAACCTGCCCCATGATGGATATCGCGCTGCTTTCGTTGTTCGCCTTCGCCGCCGGGCTGATCGATGCCGCTGTTGGCGGTGGCGGGTTGATCCAGATTCCGGCGCTGTTCAACGTACTGCCGAACGCGCAACCGGCCGCGCTGCTGGGCAGCAACAAACTGGCCTCGGTCTGTGGCACCTCGTTCGCGGCTCGTTCGTTCCTGCGCAAGGTGCATCTGGACTGGGGCCTGATCGTGCCAGCCGCTGCCAGTGCCTTCGTCATGTCGTTCGCCGGCGCCGCCACGGTTTCGCTGGTGCCACCCAGCGTGATGCGCCCGGCGGTGCTGGTGCTGATCGTGCTGATGGCCATCTACACCTTCTGCAAGAAGGACTTCGGCACCCTGCACAAACCCGCCCGAATCGGTCGCAAGGAGCAGTGCCTGGCGGTGCTGATCGGTGGCGTGATCGGCTTCTACGATGGTCTGTTCGGGCCGGGCACCGGAAGCTTTCTGATCTTCCTGTTCATTCGCTTCTTCGCCTTGGATTTTCTCCATGCCTCGGCGTCAGCCAAGCTTGTGAACATCGCCACCAACCTGGCCGCACTGGTGTTTTTCATCCCATCTGGAAATGTACTTTGGGCCATCGCATTGCCGATGGCGGCCTTCAACATTCTGGGGGCGCTGACGGGCACTTGGCTTGCGGTGCGCAAGGGGGCGGGGTTCGTTCGCGGACTGTTCCTGGTGCTGTTGTGCGTGCTGATTGCCAAGTTGTCCTGGGACTTGCTGGCGGTTTGAGTCAGACGACCTGGCGCTGCGCCTCGGCCTGTACGATGCGATTGCGGCCCGCGGCCTTGGCACGGTAGAGCGCCTGGTCAGCCTGTGCCAGCAAGCTGTCGAGGTTGGGCGCCAACTGCTGGGCGCGGCAACCCGCCAGGCCGATGCTGACGGTGATCTGCAGGCGGCGGTCGAGCACCACCACGCGCAAGTCCTGCACGGCGCGACGCAGACGCTCGGCAGTGAATGTGGCCTGCTCCGGCGCAAGCCCTGCAACGATGATCACGAACTCTTCGCCCCCGAGGCGGGCGAACAGCTCGCCTTCGTGCAATTGGTCCTGAATGGTATGGGAGAACTGACGCAGCACCTGGTCGCCTACGGCATGGCCGTATTGGTCGTTGATGTTCTTGAAGTGATCGATATCCAGCATCATCAAGGTCAGGGGCATCGCTTGGGCATGCTGCTGACGGCTCTCGAGCAGGGCGTTGGCACGACGGGTGAAGGCGCTGCGGGTCAGGGCGCCGGTGAGATGGTCGATGGTGGCTTGGTGCGCCAGGCGTGCCAGCAGACTGCGGTTGGCATTGCTGACGCAGGCCACCACCAGCGGACCGAGCACGAGCATGGCGATGCCCAGGCGCGCCGACATCAGTGTGTTCACCCCAGGCATGCTCTGCGGGAGACTGAAATGCATGAGGCTCAGCGCCACGGCGACGATCAGCGTAGTGCCGGTGGTGAAGGTCAGCAGCGACACCATGAATGACGAGTATGTCCAGGCGCACCACAACAAGGCGGCGATGGGGAAGGCGATGGCGCCTGGCCCGCCGAAAGCGATGCTCAGTGCCAGGGAGCCTAGCAGGATCAGCAGCGGCATCAGACGAATCGCCTGGCCACCGCCTCGAGTCAAGGAGCGTAGGTTCGGTGCGGTGAGTAGCATCGGCAACACCAGCACATTGGTCGAGAACTGTTCGCTGAACCAGGCCAGCCAAGTGGCCTTGAGCGATTCCTGGAACCAAGGAGCGGCCACTACACACGCCATGCTCGCCGCGACGACGGCTCCGGCGGCGCTGGCGCCGAATACACGCAGCACGCCTTCCGGCGTGCGCATGCGGCGATGCACCCGCGGCAAATGCGACAACACCCGCCAGAGGGTGATGATCACCCCCAGATTGCATAGGTTGAACCACAACGCAGGCTTCCAGGCGCTGCCGGTGGCGAGGTCGGCGGTGACCATGGCCAGCCAGACCAGGCCGAACCCTGCGAAGGTGGCCTGCCGTGGATAGCGCAGCAGCACGCCGGCAAGCACCGCATTGACGGGCCAGAACAGCGACAGGGATTCGATCGGTCGGGCCAGGATACCGCCCAGCGTCAGGGCGAGGGACAAGCCGAACAAGGCAAGAAGAGGAAGCAGGCGCGACGGGGCTGGGAACACCATGGGCTCGACCGGCTAGCGGAGACGGAATCCAGGAAAACGCCTGTAAGCACCTGGGGTAATGAGGCGTCAGTGTGTTTCCTGAATGGAGGGATGTCAATTAGCTGGTGTCTGGACGGCTTTCTATGTGGCAGCGGCCATTTTCGTCGACTTATTGACGCCGGCTACAGACCAAAAAACCACGGCACCATGAAAACAGTCACCAGCATCACCACCATCGTGAACGGCACCCCAACCTTGACGAAGTCGCCGAAGCGGTATTGGCCTGGCCCCAAGACCAGTGTGTTGACCGGCGAGGACACTGGCGTCATGAACGCCGCCGAGGCCGCCAGGGCGACGGTCATGGCGAACGGGTAGGGCGACATGCCTAGCTGCTGTGCAGTGCTGATAGCAACCGGTGCCATCAGCACCGCCGTGGCGGTATTGGAAATGAACAAACCGATCAGCGCGGTGACGGCGAACAGGCAGCCGAGGATAGCGTAAGGCCCCGCATCACCGAGCAGGCTGACCAGGCCGCTCACCGCCAGGTCGATGCCACCCGTTTTCTGCAGGGCCAGGGCGAAGGGCAGCATGCCCACGATCAGCACCAGGCTTTGCCAGTGGATGGCGCGATAAGCGCTGTCCATGTCGATGCAGCGTCCGGCACCCATCAGCACGCAACCGATCAGCGCGGCAACGACGTTGGGCACCATGCCGCTGACCATCAAGCCGACCATCACCATCAGGCTGATCAGTGCAAAGGGGGCTCGGGTCCGGGCCGGAGCCACTTGATCGATTTCCGCAGGCAGGCTCAAGACCAGAAAGTCCTTGGGCTGGCTTTGCAGCTGGCGTATGGCCTTCCAAGGACCGACCACCAGCAGGGTGTCGCCCAGGCGCAGTTTCTCTTCCACCAGTTGCTCATCAATGGCGGTCTGCTCACGGCGCAGGCCTACGACATTCAGCCCAAAGCGGCTACGGAAGGCCAGCTCCAGGATGCTCTTGCCGAGCAATTGCGACCCGGGCGGCAGGGAAACTTCGGCCATGCCCAGGTCCTGGGACTGGTCGATGAAATAGGCAGCCTTGAAGTGCAAGGGCTCAAGTTGCATGGTCTGGCACAGGCTGCGCAAGTCATCGCGATTGGCGAACAGGTCGAGTAGCAGCACGTCACCTTGGTGCAGCACCGTGCTCGAATCGGCGACCATCACCCGGGTGGTGAACTTGTGCTGGCGCTCGATGCCGATCACGTTGGCGCCGTGGCGGGTGCGCAGCTCCAGCTCGCCCAAGGTGTGCCCGATCAGCGGAGAGTGAGCGCGGATGCGCAGACGGCGCTCGCGGCCGTTGAGTTTGTAGTCGAGCACCAGGTCAAGGAGGGTGCGGCGGGTTTCCACCCGGCCATCCTTGCGCACCTCGCCATTGAGCCAGCGGCGGGCGAACAGCATGTAGCCGATGCCGAGCACCAGCACCACCAAGCCGAACGGGGTGAAACTGAAGAAACTGAAACCCGCGCTGCCATGACGCACCAGTTCGCTGTGCACGACCACGTTGGGCGGTGTGGCCACCAGGCTGAGCATGCCACTGATCAGGCCGGCGAAGCTCAGCGGCATCATCAGCCGACTGGGCGACAGGCTAAGGCGCGCAGCGATGCTCAGCACCACGGGGATGAAGATCGCCACCACTCCCGTCGAACTCATGACCGAGCCCAGGCCGGCCACTGCAATCATCAGCAATACCAGCAGGCGTGCCTCGCTGTTGCCGGCCCGTTCGCTCATCCATTCACCGATGCGGTAGGCAATGCCTGTGCGTACCAGGCCTTCGCCGATCACGAACAGCGCTGCGATCAGCACCACGTTGGGGTCGCTGAAGCCTGCCAGCGCCTGTTCGATGGTGAGGATTCCCGAAAGCGGCAGGGCCAGGATCACTAGCAGGGCGACCACATCCATGCGCGGGCGGTTGATGACGAAAAGTGTGACGACGATGGCCAGCAGGCAGAGGACCCAGAGCAGCTCATGGTTCATGGGGAGGGGGTGTTCCTTCACTCAAGGGGCACGGTAGAGAGTAGCGCCGAGTGTGGCACCGTGCAGTGAAGGTGGTGTTGATATGTTGCAATGTTTGGCGACAAGAAGGGGCTGCAAGCAGCCCCTCAGGTGTAGCGGCAATCAGTGGCGGTGACGACGGTGATGCCTGTGGCCGCCGTCGTTGTCACCCATGTGATTGCCCAACGCGCCACCTGCTGCGCCACCCAGGCCCGCGCCAATGGTCGAACCGGTGGAACCGCCGACCGCGCGGCCCAGGATCGAGCCGCCCGCCGAACCCAGGCCACCGCCAATAGCGGCTTCGGTACGATTGCCCTTGCGTGCGCCAACCGCACTGCCGGCAGCGCCGCCCAGGCCTGCGCCGATGGCGGCACCGGTACCGCCGCCGATCTGTTGGCCAACAATGTTACCAAGGGCGCCACCCAGGCCGCCGCCGATGGCAGCGGTGCCGTCGCCGGCAAATGCGCCCTGGCAGAGCAGCAGGCCGAGGGCAAGGGAAGGCAGAGTCAGACGCATGATGTGAACCTCAAACGAATCATCAGGGTAAGGTGCCGCGGCACGGGCGGCGGGTCAGGGGAAAAAAGGCGTTGCAGTATCAGTCGTCGTCATCGTCGTCGCGGTCGCGATAACGGTGGTAGCGATCACGGCGGTCGCGGTCTCGATAGCGATAGCCGTCATCATCACGGTCACGGTAGTAGCGATGGTCCCGGTCACGATCCCGCCAGCCATCATCATCGTCGTGGTAGTGGTGGTAGCAGCCACTGAGGGTGAGCACGGTGGCAATCAACGCAAAACTCGCAATGCGCTTCATCACGATATAGGTCCTTGATCCGCAAAGATTTACGGGGTACCTCCTGAGACCGGAAGCGCTCGATTTGGTTTCTTGGGCGCGCAAAAATCTGCCGCTCCAGCGATGAGTGGCATGTCGGACGTATTTTGATCCGGCCGCGCTTGGCGGCCGGCCTGTCCGCGCCTTGCTAGTTCGAGGCGGGCTCGATGGCGAGAATCACCCCATTGGTGGTCTGCACCAGTACGTAGTGGTCAGCCAGGCGTACCCAGTGACTTTCCTTTTCCGGAGGCTGCAGGCCCTTGGCCTGCCAATCGTGGATAACCAAGTCGTCGCGCTTGTACTGATCCGGGGCTTTATCGCCCACTTTAAGTTCGCGTTGGCTGTGCGGGGCGGTGACGCTCTGTTCGTTCGTATCCGCTGCTGAGGCGGCCAGGGGGAGGGCGACAGTGAAAGCTAGAACATAGAGCAATGGCTTCATGGGGGCTCCTTGAAAACAGGACATGCCCTATCTGCGACCCTCGCCTGCGCGGGATAATTCATTTGCCGTCACTGCAATGCTAGAGTCGCGTTCTTTTTTGTCTCGAGGATGGAAAAATGCGAGCACTCGTGCCGATGGTCGCCGCTCTGGTGTTGGTCGGTTGCGCCTCAGCCACCATGGAAGCTGCACGTGGCAACGCGCCGACCGCGCAACTCGACTCGCACAAGGCGCCGGAGATCGTCGCCCAATGCATTCAGTTCAGCTGGCAGGAAGAAGCGGCGTTCGGGGTCGATGCCAGCGGTTATCTGGAGTCACGCAAGCAAGGTGGTTTCACGGTCTATACCCGCGAAGCCGAGTCGTTCGCCGATATCTATCCGCAATCTGGCGGCACTCGTGTGGATTACTACGCGCAGAACAACGACACCATGGCCCTGCGCCGCCGCGCCGCGGCAGCGACCTGCCTATGATTCAACGGGGCATGTAGCGAAGCTGCCAGCGCCTAGGGATTTTCAGCGAAGCCAGGCCCAGCAAGGCTGCCAGCAGGGCGCTGGCGAGCAGGGCTAAGCGGTCGAATTGCTGTTCGAGCAGGACGCCCGCGATGGCGCCCAGGAGCATGCCACACCAGGGGATCAACTGCACCCGCCAACCCAGCTTGCGCTGGCCGAGCAGGGTGCGGCCCAGCCCACGCCCGAAGCGCGACAGGGCACCGGTGACATAGGTCAGGCCGATGGGCAGGCCGTTCACTTCCTCCACCACCGCATTGATCATGCCCATGGCCATGACTGCCGCCAGCAAGGCGGGCAGTTGAAGTAGCTCGGGCATCAGGCCGGCCAGGGCCAGCAAAGTGGCGATCAGGCTCAGCAAAGGCCAGGGACGACGGCCTGTCATTGCTGCAACGACCACGCCCAAGGCGTTGCCCAGAACGAACGCACCGATCACCAGCACCAGGCGCAGCACCGGGCCCAGCTCGGCGCTGCCCAGCGACACCGCCAGGCGTGTGGTGTTGCCACTCATGAACGAAACGAAATCGCCTGTGGCCATGAATCCGATCGCATCGGTCATGCCGGCCAGCACGGACAAGCCGGCGACGAAATAAAGGCCCACCGCGCCGCGGCGCTGCACGTGTCGATGGCAGTGACCATTAGCCGATTGGCTTCCTGGTAGCATCGTCGTTTCTCCGGTTCAGTTCAGGCGGGCTTGCAACCCGGCGATATGGGCTTGCAGGCGTTCGTGCTCGTCGCGTTCGGCTGTGATGTCTTCGAACACACTGATCAGATGCTCTGGTCGGCCGTCGGCGTGTCGCTGCAGCGAAGTGCGTGCGCGCACCCAGAGGTAGTGGCCTTCCTTGTGGCGCACGCGCTTTTCCACTTCGTAGCGGTTGATTTCGCCTGCCAGCATACGTTCGAGGAGCACCAGGTTGTCTGGCAGATCGTCGGGGTGCGTGAGCTGCTGGAAGGTCATGCCATATAGCTCCTGCTCGCTGTAGCCGAGCATTTCGCAGAAGGAGCTGTTGACCCGCTGCCAGCTGCCATCAGGGCCGATGTAGGCCAAGGCGCCCCAGGCCAGCTCGAAAATGGTGCGAAAGCGCTCCTCGCTCTGGCGCAGTTCCGCCTCGGCGACTTTGCGCTCGGTGTCGTCCATGCTGATGCCGACCATCTTCACCGAGCGCCCGGCGCTGTCCTGCAGCACGGTGGCGCGCGACGCGATCCAGCGTTGGCTGCCATCCGGGCGGGTAATGCGAAAATCGCACTCGCATGGAGTGCCGGTAGCCACCGCGCGGGTGTACATGGCATGCATCTGCTGGGCGTCTTCGGGCGCCACATGGGCCCAGAAGTCCTCGTTGCGCCGCACGGGCCAGCCATACACGGCCTCGACGTTGGGTGAATAGGTCACCTCATCGCTGACCAGGTTCCACTCCCAGGTGACAATTCGCGCGCCCTCCTGGGCCAGCTTCATACGCGTCTCGCTTTCCATGATTTCGGCGGTGTAGCGTCGGCGTAGATCGGTCATCGGCAGCTCCACCACCTCGGCGTGCTGCACGCTTTGCAGCGCTTCTTCGCCATAGCGCAGCCAGATCCAATTGACGTTGAGGAAGTCCGCCAGCTTACGCAGGTTGTCGTAGTCGATCTCGCCGCCCCGGGTCCACTTGTGCACGGCTGTGCGAGAGATGCCCAACGCAGTGCCTACAGCCTGTAGCGTCAGTTTGTGGTGTTCGAGCAGTTCCTTGAGGCGAAAGGCGAAGCTGTTTTCCGTCATGTTCAGGGTCCTGGCAGAAGCGCGAGCTGCGAGTATACCTGAGCTGTCAACTTGAAGTTGACGAGGTGCAAGCGTGCGTTCGAGCTGAAGGGCGCCTGCCGCTGAGGTACAGGGCAGGCGCTCAAGCTCTGGTCAGGAAAGAAAACCGCCGTCCACGTTGAGTGCAGTGCCGGTGGTGTAACTGGAGGCGTCGCTGGCCAGGTACAGCACCGCGCCGGCCATTTCGCCGGGATCGGCCACGCGCTTGAGGGGGATTTGCTGCAAGGCGGCATTGCGGATGGCGTCGTTCTTGACCAATGCCGAGGCGAACTTGGTATCGGTCAAGCCTGGCAGCAATGCGTTGCAACGAATGCCGAACTGCGCACACTCCTTGGCGAACACCTTGGTCATGTTGATGACTGCGGCCTTGGTCACCGAATAGATGCCTTGGAACAATCCGGGCGATACGCCATTGATCGAGGCGACGTTGATGATGCTGCCACCGCCGTGTTCACGCATCAGCTTGCCGGCCTCCACCGACATGAAGAAATATCCGCGAATATTCACATCCACGGTTTTCTGGAAGGCGCCGAGGTCGGTGTCCAGCACATTGCAAAACTGCGGATTGGTGGCCGCATTGTTGACCAGGATGTCCAGGCGTCCGAACTGTTCACGGATACTGGCGAACACCTGCTGGATCTGCTCCATTTCACCGATGTGGCAAGCCATGGCAGTGGCCTTGCCGCCAGCGGCGGTGATGGCGTCGGCGACCGCTTGGCAGCCCTCGAGCCTGCGGCTCGAGACGATCACATGGGCGCCTTGCTGGGCTAGCAGATGGGCGATGGCCTCACCGATGCCGCGGCTGGCGCCGGAGACGAAGGCGATTTTGCCGTCGAGGTCGAACAGCGTGGTCTTGGACATGCCGGATTTTCCTTGTTATCAGAGTGAGGACTTATCGATCACTTGCAGGGCCATGTGTTCCAGCAGCCGGTTCATGTGGATGAACTGGGCAAAGCGTTTGTCCTGGGTCTGGCCATGGTGGAAGCGGTAGTAGATCTGCTGGACGATTCCGGCCAGACGGAACAGGCCGTAGCAATAGTAGTAATCGAAATTGTCCAGGTGGATACCGGCGCGTTCTGCGTAGTAATCGACGAACTGGCGACGGGTCAGCATCCCAGGGGCATTGCTCGGCTGACGCCGCATCAGTTGCACCGGTGGTGGGTCGTTGGCCTCGATCCAGTAGGCCAGGCTGTTGCCCAAGTCCATCAACGGATCGCCCAGGGTGGTCATCTCCCAGTCCAGTACACCAATGATGCGCATGGGGTTCTCGGCATCGAGGATGACGTTGTCGAAGCGGTAGTCGTTATGCACGATGCCTGGACGTGGATGATCGGCGGGCATCTTGTCGTGCAGCCAGGCGATCACCTGTTTCCATAGCGGGGCATCCGGGGTCAGGGCTTTTTCGTAGCGGCTGGTCCAGCCTTCGATCTGACGCTGCACATACCCTTCTGGCTTGCCCAGGTCGGCCAGGCCGCATGCGGTGTAGTCGACCTGGTGCAATTCCACCAGGCGATCGATGAAACTTTTGCACAGCGCCTCTGTGCGGCTGGCATCCAGGCCCAGCGAAGGCGGAATGTCCGAACGCAGGATGACGCCCTTGACCCGCTCCATGACGTAGAACTCAGCGCCTATCAGCGACTCGTCTGTGCAGTGCACATAAGCTTTGGGGCAGTACGGGAAGCCATCGTTGAGCTGGTTGAGGATGCGGAACTCCCGCCCCATGTCATGGGCGGACTTGGCCTTGTGGCCGAACGGCGGACGACGCAGGACAAACTCTCGATCCGGGTAGGCGAGCAAATAGGTGAGATTCGACGCGCCGCCAGGGAACTGGCTGATCGAGGGCTTACCCTGCAAGCCTGCGATATGAGCTTTCAGATAGGGATCGATGACGGCCGCGTCGAGCTCTTCGCCGGGGCGTACCTGGGTGGATTGATCGGTGAGCGTCATGCGTTTTCCTTATTTTCCAGCGCAATAACTATTGGCTAATCTAATTTCGCTACGTCACTGGCACAAGCGTACCAAGGGGCTTATAGGCAAGGGTGTTGCCGCTCAATCACTCATCTTGATGGGCCTTGCATGGCCGCCGGCAAAAAAAAACCGAAGCCAGTTGGCCTCGGTTTTTCATCGGCAATCGCTCGAGCCACTCAGGCGGGGAACAGCTCGCTGAGTTTCATCGACAGCATCATGTCGCCTTCGACGCGCAGCTTGCCGCTCATGAAGGCCTGCATGCCATCGGTGTCACCGCTGACGATGCCTTTGAGGGTTTCACTGTCCATGACCAGGGTGCAGTTGGCGTCCGGGTTTTCGCCTTCCTGCAGGTTGCAGGTACCGTCCTTGACGATGAGTGCATAGTGCTTGTCTTCGTCGGTGATGTTGAAACCGAACACCAGGTCCAGGCCGGCGGCAGCGGATGGGTTGAACTTCTCTTGCATCTTCTTGACGGCATCAGCTACGGAGGTCATGGCGCATTCCTTATAGAGTGATATTCACGTCCCCGGCGGGGACAACAGGCCGGGCTCATCGATAGGTGACAAGCTCCGGCGTCCTCAACAGCTGCACGTGGGCTTGGCTGTTGAAGGAAGCCAGTGTCACGTCGTTGCCCCGAAATTTCAGGTGGCTGAGCGACGTGTTGATGATCTGCCAGTTCAGCGCGAAGGCTTGGCCGGGCGTGATCCGAGTAACCAGGTGGAGCAAAGCGGCGATGGTTCCGCCGGACGTAAAGATGGCAATGTTGTCGCCTCGGCTTGCGCTTTGGAGCACTCGAGCAAGGCCGCCCTGGACTCGGGCAGTGAACGCCTGCCACGTCTCCAGGCCATCGCTTTGGTGTTCGCCATCGTGCCAGCGTTGCACCATCAGCGCGAACAGGCGCTGGAACTCGCTGCGATGGGTCGTGCCGTTGCGCAGGATATGCAGCGCGTCGGGCTCTTGCGGCAGCAGGTCGGGAAGCAATGCACGGATAACGCCATCGGCATCGAACTCGTTGAACGCCGCGTCGGTCTCAATGGCCGGCGTCGAGCAGCCTTCGGCCTGCATGGCCTCAAGCGTAAGGCGCGCAGTGTCTTGCTGGCGGCGCAGGTCGCCGGCCAGGCACCGATCCAGACGCAGACCGAGCTGGGCAAGATGCTCTCCCAACGCGTGGCTCTGGCGTGCGCCGACGGGTGAGAGGACGTCGTAGTCATCGGCACCGAAGGAGGCTTGGCCATGTCGGATCAGGTAGATATTGCCCACGGAGAGGTCCGGTCCAAGGGAGTTGCTGCGAGGTTAGGATGCGACAGACAGGCTGTCAACGAAAAAACATACAAGCGTTTGAAAAGGTTGTTTGAACTATGTTGCCAGCGTTTTCCCCAGCTGGCAGCGCCTGTGACGCAACGGTATGCTTGATGCAGTTCGCGCCTTCAGGCGCTGGTCTATCAAGGAGTCAATGTGGAGTTTCTTGCCGAATACGCAAGCTTTCTCGCCAAAACCGCCACCCTGGTGATCGCCATCCTGGTGGTCTTGTCGGCCATTGCCGGCTTGCGGGGCAAGGGGCGGCGTAAATCGGGCGGGCATTTGCAGGTCACCCGTCTCAATGAGTTCTACAAGGAGTTGCGCGAACGCCTCGAAGCAGGCGTGTTCGACAAGGCCCAGCTCAAGGCGCTACGCAAGCAACAAGCCAAGACGGAAAAACAGCAAAAGAAGAGTAAGGCCGAAGAGAAAAGCCGTGTGTATGTCCTCGATTTCGATGGGGACATCAAAGCATCCGCCACCGAAAGCCTGCGCAACGAAATCACCGCGCTGCTGAGCCTTGCCACCCCCCGTGACGAGGTCGTGTTGCGTCTTGAGAGTGGTGGTGGTCTGGTGCACAGCTATGGTCTGGCTGCGTCGCAGCTGGCGCGCATCCGTCAGGCCGGCATTCCGCTCACCGTGTGCATCGACAAGGTTGCCGCCAGCGGCGGCTACATGATGGCCTGCATCGGCGAAAAGATCGTCAGCGCCCCCTTTGCCGTGCTCGGTTCGATCGGCGTGGTGGCTCAGCTGCCCAACGTCAATCGCCTGTTGAAGAAGCACGATATCGATTTTGAGGTGCTCACCGCCGGCGAGTACAAGCGCACGTTGACGGTGTTCGGCGAGAACACTGAAAAGGGCAGGGAGAAGTTCCAGGAAGACTTGGATATAACGCATCAGCTGTTCAAGGATTTCGTCTCCCGCTACCGCCCTCAGTTGCACATCGATGAGGTCGCCACAGGCGAAGTCTGGCTGGGTGTCGCCGCGCTGAACCGAAAACTGGTCGATGAGCTGCGCACCAGTGATGAATACCTGAGCGAGCGCGCCCGTGAAGCGAATCTGTTCCACTTGCGCTTTGCCGAGCGCAAGAGCTTGCAGGAGCGAATCGGCGTGGCGGCCAGCGGTACCGTAGAGAACACATTGGTCGGTCTCTGGAGTAAACTGAGCCGCCTGCGCTAACACCTTGAGCCCCTTGAATATTTTTTCTAATCAGGGGGTTGCAAGGATCAACGAATGTAGACATAATGGCGTCCATCGAAACGCAGCAAGCTTTAAAAAGCGCTGAAGTTTCAAGGAGATAGCGACGCGAAAGCAGCTAAATCCGAACTTTGAGGCCGAGTAGCAAAGTGGTTATGCTCCGGATTGCAAATCCGTCTACGCCGGTTCGATTCCGACCTCGGCCTCCACCATTCAAAAGCCCCGCAGATTAACGTCTGCGGGGTTTTTATTTGCGCGCAAAAAATATCGAAGCCCTAGAAAAATCACACCAGTCCCAAACCTCCTCATTTGAAGGTTTGGCAATGGCCCGACGCTTCAACGTATCGACGGGTGTGCTGGCCAGCCAGGTACTCCGGGCGCATGGAAGCCTTGTTCCAGATTTCGTCTGCCGCATAGAAGTCGCGAGCCTTTTTCTGATTGCGACGCACTAACAGCGCGGCTTGTAGGTCGCAAAAGTCCATGGCGCTCCCCTTGGTTGATGCACGAGGGCGGGAACTAGGATGTCTTTATGTGCCCGAAGTCTGACGCTTAAGCCGTAGAACCCCGAGCAACTGCTCAGCCCTTGGCGTGATGTTTGCTGTTGGTGTTTCGTCCCAGGCAGTGATCACAAGTAGTTCATAATGAATGTGACCTCGCTGTTGGCGGAGCCGGCGCTCATCCCTTTATCATATTGACCAGCATCAGCATTCGGTAGTGTACGGATATATTTTGCATTCAAAGGTAAGGAAAAGCTTCCGCCGTCGCTTGAATATTCGTTAAACACATAGGTTGTGTCTAGTTGTATGGGGGTGTAGTGATCGTCTAGTAATTGAAGGGCAATGCCTTTGGCGGTAGAGCTGTTATTTAGCTTTATAATGCCGAGTGCGCTATTCACCGCCGGGGAATCTGCAGTGGCGGATAAGCTGTAGTTGACTTTCTGGATCCCGCTTGGGCAATTATTGAGTTTTATATAAAATTTTTTGGGCGGGGTGGAGTTTCCGTTGCTCGAGAAAGTGCTTAGATTGTGTTCGCCCATATCTACAGCAATGTTCGGTGTCTCGCATGATTGGAGTATGATGGATGAGCTTTTATCAGTAATCATTGCCAGGGGCCTTACAGTTGCTGACTCGACCTGAATAAAACCCAGGGTTCCGGCCGGTATGGTTGCGCCTGGTGATATACTGCCTGTTTTAATTATGCGTAGGGCATTTGTTGTGGTGTTGAATCCATATCCGCCCGGATTCCTAGTGCTTCCGCCGCCGAATCCTATATAGGGTGAGCCTTGGTATATCCATTGCCAGGACAGTCCTGTATTACCAATCGGGAAATAGGATGTCGTTGCGGAATCGCTTCCTACATTGTTTTTTATTCCTGTTGTGAATGTAGTGGAGCATGTG
The DNA here is from genome assembly GCF_008124495.1 of Pseudomonas sp. CK-NBRI-02. Classification (NCBI taxonomy): domain Bacteria; kingdom Pseudomonadati; phylum Pseudomonadota; class Gammaproteobacteria; order Pseudomonadales; family Pseudomonadaceae; genus Pseudomonas; species Pseudomonas sp. CK-NBRI-02. The sequence continues at coordinate 126,163 of NZ_VSJH01000021.1, forward strand.
TATGAGGCGTTTCCATAGAAGGTTTGCGGTGGGGACTCATAGATAATGGTGTTGTTTGCTGCGTCCCTGGGGATGGATAGGCTTGAAGGAATACTTATCGATATTTGTTTTTGCGAGTGCCCTTCAAAAAAGTTGCAGGCTGCAAATGAAGACGGTGGTGAAATTATTAGTAAGGCCCAAGTGGCCAAGAGTCTGAGGGACTTCATTATTTGCCAAACCTCTCAGGGTGTTTTCAATTAAATGCTAGGTGCTCGGTTTTTAAGCGAAGGTAAAGCGTTCTCCAGCGCTGGGCTGATGAGCTAGGTTGTATGGCGTACTCTAGGCGGCGTAGCAGGTTACAAAGTTTGCTTGGTTATTAAGCGTTGTATATTGGCTCGATGAATGAATCGTCTAAGTTATGCTGTGTCCGCCCTCAGCTTAATCAGACAATTCTGATAAAGCCGCTACTGTGTGTCGCCCGTGGCTTGCTCATCTATCTACGGTGCCGTTACCTGCGTGCTGCATGCCGCGTTGTAATGTGCTCGGGGCGTCGAATGGAAGGCGCTCCCGAGAGTTGGATGCGGCCCTGGCCGCGTTCGGCGCTACCGAATCGGAGAGATTGAGATGTTGGATCCGGAGCAGGCGAAGCTCTACCAGGTGCGGGTTAGTCTGATTCTCCACTACGGAGATGATGTGTGGAGGTTATTTGATTAGTGATGAAGGGGAGGATGTGGCCACTGAGGCTGGTCGGTATCGCCTTCAGATGATCTAGACCTGTCAGCTGATCGTAAGGCAACAAAAAGCCCGCTCCATGGCGGGCTCTCTGTGACGGGTGCTGATCCTTCAACTGCGTAGGATTGTAGGGCCAGTGGGTGACGGAATGCTAGAAAAAAGGCCCGCCGGAGCGGGCTGAATGTCCCAACATGAACAAAGTTGACTTTACAGTCAGCTTTGTGAAGAAATCGTGAAAGTGCGCGTTCAAACCATCCCCTTGGAAATCCGCTAGTCGTGCTGTGCTACCTTCGTGGATTGGTGTCCTTTCGATGTTGATTGCTAGAATCCCTTAGTCACTAGGGATCTATCGTAAATGTATCGACTTCCTGTCCTCGTTTGTTCTGCCGTGCTCGTTACGCTGGCTGGGTGCGCATCGCCAGGTCAGCCAACTGGCACCAAGCTAACCAGCAAAACCCCCGAGGCATACGCAGCATGCGTTCTGCCAAAATGGCAGGCCATGGCGCCGCTCACCACTCAAAAATCCATCTCCAATGGTTACCGCATCACAGCGCCCAGCGCAGTGACTTCCGATGATGTGCTTGAGATCGTCAAGTACCATGAGGGAAGCCGCGCAACGTTCTACAAAGGCAGTTTCCTGTCGACCGATAAGCTGCGCACAGCGGCACGAGAGTGTCTGGATTGATGCCCCAAGTCACAGCATTGTGCACCAATGCAAAACCCCGGCACTGCGCCGGGGTTTCTGTAGACGGGGCCAAGTCCCTTTGGCTCGATCGATAATGATCACGTTGCGTGACAAGGGTGTGACAGACTCCCCAGTGGTTACCAATGCATTGATGGCTACTAACGCGCACCACCCTCGCCACCCATATGGCGATGTCACGGCATCGGGTTCATAGTTTGGATACGTCAGTTGTGGGCGCGTCGGCTGGTGTCTCGTCGGTGCTGACCACCTTTGTGGGCAGGGTGGAGAAGGTCACCGCATATTTGCCGAGGTCTTTTTCCTGACGCTGGAAATTGATCGACACTTTTTCGCCTTGCCACGAAAGCACTTCGGCCAAATAGGAGGCCCCGGAAGTCATCTTGATCCAATGGCTATCCTGCTTTGTGGGTTGGCCGAATTGCTCGGTCAGCAGGTCCGTTACCAGATTCAAGCTATTGGCATTGCCACTGAAGACCAGTTCCTGCACCCGGCCACCTGCCAACGTGGCGACCAGCTCGTAGCCTGGGGAAATGGGCAGGTATGGCAAGCCTCGGACCTCGAAGCGGTTCGGGTCGGCGGTAGCGACCCGGCAGGGTTTGTCTGGCCTGGCAACATCGGCGGGGCAGGGAGCAACTTGATTGAGGAAGTCGCCCTGAAGATCGATACCCAGAAACGAGGTCGGCTCCAGTTCCCATGCAGGGCTGTTCTGCTGTGCGTTCGTCCACAGAGGAAGCATGGCGAGCAGGCCCGCCGAAACAGTTAAAAGAGGTAGAGGCTTCATGGAGTCCATTCTTCGAAGAAGATTCAACAAGGGGTGTAGATTACCCACATGCACAGCACATTCAATGCTGTCAATAGGCCTGCTTCGCAGGTGCCCTGCGGAAAAGGAGCAAAACGTTTCTGAAAAGTTCCATACGAAGCGAAAGGGTGTGACGTAGGTCACGTTTTAGGCGTGGTCGCGCGATGGATCAGAAAAAGAAAACCCGCCAGGAAGGCGGGTTGAAAGAACGTACGAAGCAGTCTCAGTGTGCCCAGTCGATTGTCAGAAATTCGTGAAGCGCCTGTTCACAGACTGTCGATGACTCTCAAAAATGGGTCAGTTCAAGGCGACTGATCACGCAAACCGAGCCGTCTTCAACGGGCGTTGAGTCGGTAAAGTCAATCTGGTTGTACACGCCGCCGTGGAAGTTAAAGTTCCTTGCGTTCCATGTGCTCGCCAACTGAAGTGCTGGAGAGCGGCCTGTACGGCCATTGCAGGTTGCGCTGAGGATGACTACGCCGCTGGATGAAACTTCGATGATGATCTCGAACGGTGTTCCCAGCGGCACCTCGGTCAGAAGGGTGGTCGTGGGTGCGGTTGCCTGGTTGAATTCGGAGCGAAAGCCGTAAGTGAGCTTGCCTTTGTTCCAGAACACTTTGATGGGTGGGCTGTCATCGTCCTTTACGTGCAGTTGTGAAATCACCACTTTTTGTAACGAGTTGACCTTCTGCAGCGTGAACGTTTGGTGGTTACGGTGGGTAGCGGCGCTGCCCAAGCCCCAATAGACAGGTTCCTTCCATTCGCAACGGGTACGGTGTGTGCTTTTGCTGGCCGCGCCCTTGGTAGGGGCGTTCAGGCGAATGGAACCATCGGGCAATCGCGCGACAAACTCACTCAACGTAGCCAGGGCAACGGCACCGGTGACTTCCAGGGCCACGGGGTTGGTTTCTGATTTAGGGGCAGGCGTGGTGATGATCAGGTTGTCGATGTTCACAGTCATGCGGGTTCTCCTTGATGAAAACACAGGTCCACATAGTTGCGAGCATCGAAGCAGGGCATATGGTTCCCACAAAGATTGCGCCGGGAGACCGAATGGGCAAAAAAAGCCCGCCAAGGTGGCGGGCAAGAACGTTTGAAGGGAGAGATTGGAGACTAGCGGTTGAGCGGTTAAGCCAGCGTTAAGCTGTCAACAATTGACCGCGACTGTTGATCGGCCTATACAGGCCTGTTTTGACCTTGGGAGCCCAGCCATGCACGACGAAGACGACCTGCACGAACCCGAGCACGATCATCTGCTCGACCACGAGTTTCTGGAGGAGGATGTCGATCCGGAAGCCGACGCTCATGGAGTGCTGGACGAAGCCGAGGAAGATGAAGAGCTTCGGGATGACTTCGATGACGAGGAGCATCCCGCCTGGCACGACGACATCGACGATTGAGTCGTCGTGCCAGTGTTGTGGCCGTCAGCGACGGTCCAGGGAGAAGCGTCCTGCGCCGCTCACCGCCAGTAGCAACAGCCCGCCGACGATGCTCATGTTTTTAAGGAACTGGGTCATGTTGGCGCTGCGCTCCGGGTCGACCATGTTCCAGTATGGATGCCCGATCAATGCAGTGCCCAGAACGAACAACGCGAACAGGAAGGCCAGCGGGCGCGTATAGAAGCCCAGGATCAGCAGGATGCCAACGGCGAACTCCATGATCACTGCAATGGCCGCCGCGAGCATGGGCGCAGGGGCTCCGAGGGAGCTCATGTAATTGACCGTGCCTTCAAAGCCGGTCAGTTTGCTCCAACCGGACAGGATGAAAAGGATCATCAGCAATACACGGGCGAGCAGGATGATGATGTCGCGTTGACCATCGAAGAGGGAGTAGCGCATGGTGGCATTCCAGTGAGCGGGGACATGTTCCACTGTAGCAGTCGGTACACGTTCTGCTGGGCATGAAAAAGGCGCCGCAAGGGCGCCTTTTCAGAAGGAGATGGTGCGAGTGGCGGGACTCGAACCCGCAAGGCTCACGCCGACAGATTTTAAGTCTGCTGTGTATACCAATTCCACCACACTCGCACGCTTGAAAGGGTCGTCACGACCGGCGCGCTTCAAGGCAGAAGGGCCTGACAATCAAGCGCGCTTTATAACCCACCGTTATAGACAAGTCAACCGCACCTGCCGTTTCAGGGGGTTAATGCGTGGGCGATCTGACGCAGCGTGCAGGCAGAGGATTTCAGGCCCTGGGTATGGCTATCCATTGCCTGGGCATCGTGACCGTGCACACGATGGCGAAGGTATCGGGCGTGTCCGGAAAGCCCGCGGCAGACAACTTCCAATTCGTTGGCGGTGCGTTGGAGATCATCTTGCAGGCGCTGCATGCGCAAATTGACGAGCATCTTCGTTCCTGGCTTTGCAAAGGCCGGAGCACTATAGGCCAAGGGCTATCTTGCTGTCATTGAGCCTTGCAAGTCCGTGCTCAGGCCCAACGCGTTGCAACTCTTTGCTGGCCGAACGGGAACCATGACGCGTCCAGGCTTGTCTGTGGCTTACATGGGTGCCGGTCTTTTGACTACGCTCAGTGGATGGCCCTGGTAGTGCCTGCGGAGTCTGCATGGTTTCCAATGAGCGTTCCGATCAGCCGCAAATGCCGCCCAACCGTTATGAGCAGCTGGTTCAATCGGTGGTGGACTATGCCATCTATATGCTCGACCTGTCGGGCACGGTGGTGTCCTGGAACCCAGGCGCCGAACGTATCAAGGGCTACCGTGCCGAGGAAGTGATCGGCCAGCATTTTTCGCTGTTCTTCACCGACCAGGACCGGGCCGAAGGCCGTCCGGAGCATTTGTTGCACCAGGCTTTGGAACAGGGTGTGGCGCAGGATGAAGGCTGGCGCGTGCGCAAGGACGGCACGCAATTCTGGGCCCTGGCAGCACTGGATGTGGTAAGGGACGAAACGGGGCAGGTCATCGGACTGGCCAAAGTTACCCGGGACATCACCGACCGACGTGAGTCGGCCCTGCAATTGGATGCCATCCGCGCCCAGCTATTCCAAGCCCAGAAACTCGAGGCCCTGGGGCAACTCACCGGTGGCCTGGCCCATGACTTCAACAACCTGTTGACCATCATTCTCGGGGCCGCCCGGCTCGCCATGAGTAGCGATGATTTGCAGCGTATCCGCCGGCTGCTTGAACACGTTGTCGATGCCGGGGAACGGGGCACGCAATTGACCCGGCAACTGCTGACGTTCGCCCGTCATCGCCAATTGACCGCGGCGCGTATCGCCCCCGCTGAACTGATCGAGGCCACGCGTGGTCTTCTGCAGCATGGACTGACCCAAGGCATCGTGCTTGAGGAATACCTGCAGCCGGACCTGCCATCGATTGAAGCGGACGCGGGGCAACTGCAGATGGTCTTGCTCAACCTGTTGCTCAATGCCCGTGATGCCATTGACGGCGAGGGACGCATTCGTCTTGCCGTCACCTGTGTCGAGCTGTCCGGCGAGGTGGAGGGGCTGCGAGGACGTTTTGTGCGGTTCGATGTGCAGGACACAGGCCAAGGCATCGATCCGAAGGTGCTGCCGCGAATCTTCGAGCCTTTTTTCACCACCAAGCCCTTCGGCCGGGGCACTGGTCTGGGACTGAGCCAGGTCTATGGCTTTGCCAGGCAGTGCAACGGTGCTATCTGCGTGGACAGCCGGTTAGGCGAGGGTACCTGCATGAGTCTGTACCTGCCCGCATGCCCGGACGTCACCGACCCTGGGTCTCAATGAGTAACCACCATGGCAGAATCACTCAAGCGATTGGCGACAGGCATCGATGGACTGGACGTGCTCCTCAAAGGCGGCCTGATCGCCGGGGCCTCCTATATCGTCCAGGGACCGCCGGGTGCGGGCAAGACCATTCTGGCCAACCAGCTGGCATGCAATCATGTGCGCAGCGGCGGTCGCGTGTTGGTGGCGACCTTGCTCAGCGAGTCCCACGAGAGGTTGTTTCAATACTTGTCGACGCTGGACTTCTTCGATCCTGCGCTGGTCGGCGACCCAATCCAGTTCGTCAGTGCCTTCGATACCTTGGAGCAGGAAGGGCTCGATGCGGTGGTCAGGTTGTTACGCCAGGAGATCGCTCGTCAGCAGGCCAGCCTGCTCATCGTCGATGGGCTGCTCAACGCTCGGGTCCGTGCGGAAACCAGCCTCGATACCAAGAAGTTCGTCTCCGAACTGCAGGGGCACGCCGCCTTTGCCGGATGTACCGTGCTGTTGTTGACCAGCGCCCGACTGCAAGAGGGCAGTCCAGAGCACACCATGGTCGATGGGGTGATCGAGTTGGGCGAACAACTGCTAGGCAGCCGGGCGGTGCGCCAGGTCCAGTTGCGCAAGACGCGTGGCAGTGGCGCACTTTCCGGGCTGCATGAGTGCCTGATCGACCAGGCCGGTCTGCAGGTGTTTCCTCGCCTGGAAGCGCTATACAGCCACCCCAGCCAGACGGGAAGCGATACGCTGACGCGGGTCGGTACCGGTATCGCCACGTTGGACGAAATGCTCGGCGGTGGTGTGGCCAAGGGCTCGGTCAGCCTGGTCATGGGGCCTTCGGGGATCGGCAAGACATCGTTAGGCCTGGCGTTCCTCGGGCCCTGCACTCCCCAGGCCCCGGGCCTGCACTTTGGCTTCTACGAAACACCGGCCCGGCTGCGCCTGAAGGCCGCTGCGCTGGGGCATGACCTCGCCAAGCGTGAACGCGAAGGCAGCCTGGCGTTCTGTTGGCAAACCACCACCGAAGGGCTATTGGACCAGCTTGGCGGATACTTGCTCGAGCGTGTCGAGACACTGGGCGCCCAGCGGGTGGTGATCGACAGCCTGGGCGCGTTCAGTCGCCTGGCGTTCGACCCTGCCCGGCTCAATGCCTTCTTCCGTGCCCTGACCGGCGAGTTGCGTGCCCGTGACGTCAGCGTGCTGCTGACCTGGGAGATGCGCGATATCTTCGGCTCGGAGATCACTGCACCAGCGCCAGATCTTTCGAGCCTCGTCGACAACCTGCTCTTGATGCGTTTCGTCGAACTGGATTCGCAGCTGCGGCGCATGGTCTCGGTGCTCAAGGTGCGCGATAGCCATCATGACCCGGCGCTGCACGAGCTGTGCATCGGTCCTCAGGGAATTGTTTTGCGCAAGGCCTTCAAAGGTGCATGCGGCGTGTTGAGCGGCACGCCCGTGCCCCAGGGGAGCGACTGATGGAATAGGACGATGAACACGATCCTGATCGTCGACGATGAATACCTGATAGCCGATATCCTCGGATTCGCGTTGGAGGATGAAGGCTTTCTGGTGGAGAAGGCGAGCAATGGCCGCAAGGCTTTGGAGGCGCTCAAGGAAAAGCGGGTAGAGTTGGTGATCACCGACTACATGATGCCGCTGCTCAACGGCGAGGAACTGGTCAAGGCGATCCGCGATGAACTGCAGCTACCTGACCTGCCAGTGATTCTCATGAGCGGCGCACAGGCCAACCAGGGACGCATTTGCCCCGAGTTGTTCGTTGCGGTTTTCGACAAACCCTTCGACATGGACAGGATGATCGCCAAGGTGCGGGAACTGCTAGACACCTGAGGCGTGGCCGCCCGCGTGAGCGGGCTGAACGGTCAAGCGCGTCCGTGCGACTTGAAGCAAGGTTGTTCAGTGCTGGTCGTCGTTCTTCTCCGGAGCAGGGTTGCCGGCCTGGATACGCTTGAAGATCTCTTCACGATGAACCTGTACATCCTTTGGCGCATCGATGCCGATCCTCACTTGCATCCCTTTGACTCCCAGAATGGTTACTTTGATGTCATCGTCGATGACGATGCTTTCGCCAACCTTGCGGGTGAGTATCAGCATGTAGTTCTCCTTGGTAATGATGAAATCCGCGCGGCCATTTACCGCGGCGGCGGGAGCATGTCCCTCTTCCTTCTCATTAAAGACGCTTTCCGCGAAGAGTAATTCCCGCGCAGATAAATTCTGTTATCTGTCTTTAGTCGCAGGTGCCGAAACGACCAAGGCGGCCGATCAGCGAAGGTGCTCGCTGGCAAGGATAGGGGGCTTACGCCCAGATGGGAAATTTCTCTGTTTGATAGCGCAAATAGAAGCGAGTAATCACCGATTAATCCCCTAGTAATTGCAGGAAGCGAAGTAAGGCGGCTTCCTCCGCCTCCAGGCCTTGGCGCGCCCTGGCTTTGGGCAAGGTGGCCAGTCGGCCGAGCTGATAATGCTCCAGCACCGCCGGGTGGATATAGCAGCGTCGACACACCGCAGGCGTATTGCCCAGGCGCGTGGCCACCTGCCGGACGATAGCGGCAACCTGGCGGCGGGCCTCGCTTTCCGGTTGCCAGGCCAGGGGGCGCAACAGGTCCAGGGCAAGTGCGCTGCCAGCCCAAGTGCGGTAGTCCTTGGCGGTGAAGTCAGCACCCGTTAGCTGCTGCAGGAACTGATTGACCTCGCTCGAACCCACGGCATGTCGCTGGCCCTGTTCGTCCAAGTACTGGAACAAGGTCTGTCCCGGAAGCTCCAGGCAGCGCTTGATCAGCCGCGCCAGGCGTCGGTCGCGCAGGCTGACATCGTGTTCGACGCCCCGTTTGCCGCGAAACTGAAAGCGCACGGTACTGCCTTGGACCTGTACATGCCGGTTGCGCAAGGTGGTCAGGCCGTAGGAATTGTTTTCCCGCAGGTACTGGCGGTTGCCGATTCGGATCAGCGTGGTGTCGAGCAGGCTGACCACCAGGGCCATGACTTTTTCTCGGTCCAGGCCGGGTCGCGCCAGATGGCTATCCAGTTGCCGGCGCAGCCTGGGCAACGCTTGGGCAAAGGCCAGCATGCGATCGTACTTGTGCTGGTCGCGCAGTTCACGCCATTGGGCGTGGTAGCGATACTGCTTGCGTCCTCGGGCGTCGCGCCCGGTGGCTTGCAAATGGCCCTGGGGATCGGGGCAGATCCAGACGGCGGTATAGGCTGGCGGGATCGCCAGGGCGGCGATGCGGGCCAGCGTCTGGGCGTCGCGTATGCGTTTGCCATCGGTGTCGAAGTAGTGAAAGCGGTCGCGCCAGCGACGCCGAGTCAGCCCCGGTTGGCTGTCATCGACATAGTGCAGGGCTTGGGGCAGTGGGCAATCGAGCATGGGGCAATGTCCATCGACCAGTCACAGGACAATGGACAACGGCTGTCCGGTCAATGCTCAGCCCAGCAGCGCCACCGACTTGATCTGAGCCCACAGTGTCTGCCCGGGGTGCAACTCAAGCTGGTCCGCCGAATAGCGGGTGATACGCGCCAGCAGGGCATTGCCCGCCGCGTCCAGGCTCACCAGTACATGGGCCGGATTGTCGGCAGCGCGGCATTGAACGACCTGGACAGGCAGGCGGTTGAGAATGCTTGAGGTGCTGTCGGCGGCCAGCGCCAGGCTGACATCGCGTGCCTGCACCTTGAGCCTCAAGGTGCTGCCGATCACCAAGGCGGGATGGGCGATGCGCAGTGTGGGCGCGCAGTCGCCCATCAGGCGCAGATCGAACAGCCCATAGTGCGGGTCATGACCGGCGACCATTCCGTCGAGCACTACACCGGCATCCTCGCCTTGAGCCAAGGGCAGGCCGAGCCTTGCCAGGGTTTCGCTGATCGAGCCGCTGGCCAGTGCCTGGCCCTGTTCCAGTAGCACAAGATGGTCGGCCAGGCGCGCCACTTCATCCTGGGCATGACTGACGTACACCACGGGGATCTCCAGTTCATCGTGCAAACGCTCCAGGTACGGCAGGATCTCGCGTTTGCGCGCAGCGTCCAGGGCGGCCAGCGGCTCGTCCATCAGCAGCAGGCGTGGGCTGCTGAGTAGGGCGCGGGCGATGCCGACCCGTTGAGCCTCGCCTCCTGAGAGGGTCGCGGGACGGCGCTCGAGCAGAGCAGCGATGCCCAGCAGCTCGCAGGCATGAGCCAGGCTGACCTTGCGGTCGGCGCTGGGGACGCGTCGCCAGCCGAACTCCAGATTGCCGCGCACCGATAGATGAGGGAATAAGCTGGCCTCCTGGAACACGTAACCCACCGCTCGTTTGTGCGGTGCCAGGAAATAGCCTTTGGCGCTGTCTTCCCAGACTTCGCCGTTGACTTCGATGTAGGCGTGCTGGGCGCGCTCGAGGCCCGCCAGACAGCGCAGGCAGGATGTCTTGCCCGAGCCTGAATGGCCGAACAGGGCACTGACGCCGCGTCCAGGCAGATTCAGGTCGACGTTCAGGTTGAACTCGCCGCGCGCCAGGTCCAGGCGCGCCAGGATCGACGAAGGCATCTCAGCTCCAGCCTGCTCTTGCACGGCGACCTGCATAGAGCATCAGTAGCACCAGGAAGGAAAACACCAGCATGACGCCTGCCAGCCAATGCGCCTGCGGATAGGCCATGGCCTCGACATGATCGAAGATCTGCACCGAGACCACGCGGGTCTTGTCGGGGATGTTGCCGCCGATCATCAAGACCACGCCGAACTCACCGACAGTGTGGGCGAAACCAAGGACACTGGCGGTGACAAAACCGGGCCGGGCGAGCGGCAATACCACATGGACGAAGGTGTCCCAGGGGCTGGCGCGCAAGGTCGCGGCAACTTCCAGCGGACGCTGGCCGATGGCGGCGAAGGCATTTTGCAGCGGCTGGACCACGAAGGGCATGGAATACACCACTGAGCCGATCACCAACCCGCTGAAGCTGAATACCACGCTGCCCAACCCCAATGCCTGGGTAGCCTGGCCTAGCCAGCCGTGCGGGCCGAGGGCGATCAGTAGATAGAAGCCGATCACCGTGGGCGGCAGTACCAGCGGCAGGGCCACCACCGCACCGATAGGACCACGCAGCCATGAGCGTGTCCGCGCCAGCCACCAGGCGATGGGCGTGCCCAGCACCAACAGGATCAAGGTGGTCAGGCTGGCCAGTTTGATGGTCAGCCAGATCGCACCCAGGTCGCTGGCGTCCAGTGGCATCAGAGGTCATACCCGTAGGACTTGATCACCGCAGCCGCTTTCGGGCCCTTGAGGTAATCGAACAGGGCCTTGGCGGCCGGGTTGTCCTTGCCCTTTTCGAGGATCACCGCGTCCTGGCGGATCGGCTCGTGCAACGGCGCCGGCACGATCCAGGCCGAGCCGCTCTGCAACTTGCCATCCTTGTAGATCTGCGACAGGGCGACGAAGCCGAGCTCGGCATTGCCTGTGGAGACGAACTGGAAGGCCTGGGTGATGTTCTGGCCCTCGACCAGCTTGGCCTGGGTGGTTTCGGTCAAATTGAGCTTGTCCAGCACTTGGGTGGCGGCCAGGCCATAGGGGGCGGTCTTGGGGTTAGCGATGGCCAGGTGCTGAAAGGTGTTCTGCTTGAGGATCTCGCCTTTGTCATCCACATATCCAGGTTTGGCCGACCACAGAGCCAGGGTGCCGATGGCATAGGTGAAGCGCGAGCCGGGGACAATGGCCTTTTCCTGCTCGAGCTTGGCCGGCGTGCTGTCGTCGGCGGCGAGGAAGACGTCAAAGGGGGCGCCATTCTTGATCTGTGCATAGAACTGGCCGGTGGCGCCGGAGGCGACCACCAGCTTGTGGCCGGTGTCTTTCTCGAAATCCTTGGCGATGGCCTGGAGGGGCGCGGTGAAGTTGGCTGCGACGGCCACTTGGACTTCATCAGCCCAGGCGCTATTGAGCGTAATCAGGCCGGCCAGGACGCCAGCGGCCAAGGTGGACAGGCGGATGAGCATGCAGAGGGGCTCCTTGGGGGTATCGTTATGGTGCTGACTATATAGCGATAGGCCGCCGGACAGGAAGAGGCACGATGCAGGAGCGGGCTTTGCCTCGCGATGGCGTCAATCAGGGGGCAGTTCAGCGCCCGAGCTGCTCCAGCGCTTTGTTGGCGATCTCTAACGTCAGCTCGCTGGCCGAGCGGTGCCGACCCAGGCGCAGTGCCTGGCCGGCCCACAGGTTGCTGAAATCGCTGTTGCCCTGTGGGTCACGGATCGCCCTGAGCGGCATCAAGGCGCCGCCGGCGAGTGGGAAGCGCGGCGCCAGCGGGCTCATCGGCCCCAGCTCGCGCATGATACGGTTGTTGATGCCTCGCGCTGGACGTCCGGTGAACAGGTTGGTCAGGGCCGTATCGCTGGCCGGCGCGTTGTCCAGCGCATGGCGATGGGCTGCTGATACCTTGGCTTCGGGGCAGAACAGGTAAGCGGTGCCGATTTGCACCGCCGAAGCGCCCAGTGCCAGGGCGGCGACTAGTCCGCGATGATCACCGATGCCGCCTGCCGCGATCACCGGGATGCGCACGGCATCCACCACTTGGGGCACCAACGCGAAGGTACCGATCTGGCTGGTGATGTCGTCGCTCAGGAACATGCCTCGATGCCCGCCGGCCTCGTAGCCCATGGCGATGATCGCATCGCAGCCATTGGCCTCCAGCCAGAGGGCTTCTTCCACCGTAGTGGCGCTAGACAACACCTTGGCACCGCTGGCCTTCACTCGTTGCAGCAGTTCGACCTGGGGCAGGCCGAAATGAAAGCTCACCACCTCAGGACGCAATTGCTCCACCCACTGGCAACTCTGCTCGTCGAATGGCGCCCGGTTGGATACCGGCGTCGGCGCCTCGAAATCCGCCCCGACCTCGTCGTAATAGGGCTTGAGCGCTTGTTTCCAGCGCGCGTCGCGCACCGGGTCAGGCATTGGCGGCTGATGGCAGAAGAAATTGAGATTCAGTGGCCCCTGGCAACTGGCACGAAAGGCTTGTACTTCGCCGTGGAGCTGCTCGGCGGTGAGCATGGCACAGGGCAGGGCGCCCAGCCCGCCGGCATTGCCGACGGCAATGGCCATGGCCGAGCCGCTGGCACCGGCCATGGGCGCTTGGAGTATGGGCAACTGGATGCCCAGTAGGTCGAGGATACGACGGTCGGGCCAGGTGCTCATGCGCTGCTCCTTGATGACGGTGTGGCGGGTTTACAGGGCCTTGCTGACTTGAATGTCGCTGATCTTCTCGGCATCGTCGCCGTGGATCTTGCGCAGCGCTTCGAGCGCCTGCTCATGGGAGGCGTCAGGCATCAGGGCAAAGTCCCAACGGCGCTCGCCGTCGAGCTTGTACTTGATCACGTATTTGATGGTTTGAGTCATGACGGGCCTTAGACGAGTTTGGACGACGAGCGGCGGATGATCTTGATCTTGTGGGTGAAGGTCGGCTTGCGTGTCACCGAGATCGGGCGCGGGCTCACGGTGTCGATGGTGATATTCCAGAAGCCGGTGCTGGGTACGGTGATCTTGGCTGGGAACTTGATGAAGTGGCCACCGTGGTAGGTGTGCCGGCCGCCGTTCTTGAAGCTGCGGAAGTTGGCGTCATTCATCAGGCGGATGTTGCAGCGCTGGGAGCACTCGATGACGACCACGTCGTCCTCGTTCAAGTGCTCGCGCTGGTGTACGAATTTCATGAGGTGCTCCGCAAGGATTGGTTCTGCAAACATGAACGATACCACGATGTCAGGGTAGACTTGCGCGCGAGATGGTCGGGCCCAAGATAAATCTGCCAAAGCAGGGAGCAAATCAGCCCGACAGTGGTCGAAGCGTTTCTCGATGAAGGAAGGGGTAATGCGAATGAAGTGGTTGGTGCCCGCGATGCTGTTGGCATTGGGCGGCTGTGTCAGTGTTTCGGAGCTGGAGCAATCGCGCGAAACCTTGGATGTCATCTCCGGCAAGACGCCGCGCCAATACGCCGATTGCGTCAAGAGCAAGCTGGCAGATAGCCGTGACCCACTGGTCGAAGAGGCGCGTGGCGATGGCCTGCGCTTGATCGTTCCACAAAAAGTGCCGACAAGCGTCGGTCCTGCTGCCCTGGTGGACATCGACAAACGTGGCAGTGGCAGCAGCATCAAACTTCACGAGCGGCTGAACAATTTCCCGCTGCGCCTGGGCGATGTGCGCACCGCTGCGACCCAGTGCATCTCCGGAACTTGATCCAGCTCAGCAAATGAGCAGTTAGCAGGCGCAATGCCATTTTCTTGCCCGGTGATCGTTGTCGGTATCCGGGGATAGGCCTACTCTTCATGGGCTTATATCGTTTAAGCCTAAGCTTATAACAAGGAAATGGAGCGTCCCGTGAACACACCGTTGAGTCGCGTCGTGATCGGCAGTTTGCTGATCCTGGCCTGGCCTTCGGCGCATGCCGTCGATGGCCAGAAGATCTTCACCCAAGGTGGGCACAACCCCGCCGCCATGGCTTGCCTGGGCTGCCACGGACCGGATGGCAAAGGCATCGCCGCCGCAGGCTTTCCGCGCCTGGCCGGCCTGCCAGCGAGTTATCTGAGCAAACAACTGGCCGATTTTCGCAGTGGTAGTCGCAAGCAAGCGGTCATGGAGCCGCTCGCCAAGGCGTTGGACGAAGACGAAATCACCGCCGTCAGCACCTACCTGGCCAGCTTGCCGGCTGACCCGGCCCCCGACTTTCGCCGCCAGCAGATCGCCAATGATCCAGTGTCCCGCCTGGCCCACTATGGCGATTGGAGCCGGCAGATACCCGGTTGCGTGCAATGCCATGGGCCTGGTGGCGTTGGTGTCGGCGAGCACTTCCCGCCGCTGGCCGGACAACCGGCAGGCTACTTGACCGCACAGCTCAACGCCTGGCGCGACGGTAGTCGCAGCAACGACCCCAACCAACTGATGGTCGGCGTGGCCAAGGCCATGACCGAGGAGGAGGTCAAGGCCATCGCCGCGTTCTTCGCCCAGCCCGTCCGTCAGGAGGCCAAGCCATGAAGCCGATGATCCCGAGCCTGTTGCTGTTGGCCTTGGGCAGCGCCCAGGCTGCACCTATCGCGATGGAAGATCAGTCCCAGCTCAAGGTTCCAGGCAGCCACGCGCCTGCGATGTTCACCCCGCCGTCCGAAACTGATCTGCCGGACAACGCCTTTGGCAAGATGGTCCGTGAAGGCCATGCGCTATTCGTCGACACGCGCCGGCTGATGCCTGAAGCGGTCGGCAACGGCATGAACTGCAGCAACTGCCACCTGGACCAAGGGCGCCTGGCGTATTCCGCGCCGCTGTGGGGGGCGTATCCGATGTATCCGGCGTATCGCAAGAAGAACGACAAGGTCAACACTTTTGCCGAGCGTATCCAAGGCTGTTTCCAGTTCAGCATGAACGGCACGCCGCCGGCGGCCGACAGCCCACAGATGACAGCCCTCAGCGTCTATGCCTACTGGCTGTCGACCCAGGCGCCTACGGGTGTGGAAACACCGGGGCGCGGTTATCCCGAAGTAGCGCCACCGGCTGGCGGCTATGACTTCAAGCGTGGCGAGCAGGTCTACGGCGAGCAATGTGCAATCTGCCACGGTGACCAGGGCCAAGGGCAGAAAGTGGCAGGCGAGTATGTGATGCCACCGTTGTGGGGGCGCGATTCCTACAACTGGGGGGCCGGCATGCACCGGATCAATACGGCCGCTTCGTTCATCAAGCACAACATGCCCCTAGGCCGCCCCGGCAGCCTGAGCGATCAGCAGGCCTGGGACGTGGCAGCCTGGATCAACCGCCATGAGCGGCCACAGGATCCGCGGCTGGTGGAAGGCTCCATCGAGAAGACCCGGCTGAAGTTCCATGCCAACGATGGCGTGAACCTTTATGGGCAAAAAGTCGATGGCGTGTTGATCGGGCAGGGCAGCGGAGGCTGACGGCGGCTCTTGTCACACGCGTGACCCTGTGCTGTCACTGCCCTGCAACGGTGCCTGGTGTGCAATGGCCGCACTCTTCGACAAGGGGTGCGGCCATGGAACTCTGTGTGATCGGGGCGGGGTATGTGGGGCTGGTCACGGCAGCCTGTTTCGCCGAAATGGGCAACCACGTGGTGTGTCTGGAGCGTGACCAGGTGCGCCTGGCGCAACTGCGTCAGGGCCATTGCCCGATCTACGAACCCGGCCTGCAAGCGCTGCTACAGGCCGGGCTGGAGAATGGGTCGTTGAGTTTCAGCGACCATTGGAGCCACGCTCTGGCGTGCGCCGAGGTAGTGTTCATCGCGGTCGGTACGCCCAGTCTGGAGGACGGCTCTGCTGACCTTGGACACGTGTTGGCAGTTGCCGACAGCCTCGCACGCCATCTTTCTCGCGCGTGTCTGGTGGTGAACAAGTCGACCGTCCCGGTGGGCACGGCCGAGCGGGTCGCTCGACACATCGCCAATGGCTTGCGCGAGCGCGGTGCGCGGTTCGCCGTGCAGGTGGCGAGCAATCCTGAATTTCTCAAGGAAGGCAGCGCCGTCGAGGACTTCATGCGACCGGACCGTGTCATCATCGGCAGCGACAGCGAACAGGCCAGCCAGTGCCTGCAGCGCCTCTACAGGCCGTTCGTGCGCAACCGCGAGCGCGTGTTGCTGATGTCGCCGCGTGCGGCCGAGTTCAGCAAATATGCGGCCAATGCCTTCCTTGCCACGCGTATCTCTTTCATCAACGAACTGGCCGGGCTTTGCACGCACCTGGGCGTGGACATCGAGCAGGTACGTCGCGGCATCGGCAGCGATACGCGTATCGGCAGTCACTTCATCTATGCCGGCTGCGGCTATGGCGGCTCGTGCTTCCCCAAGGACGTGCGTGCACTGATCCATAGCGCCGAGCAGGCCGGATACCAGCCTGCCATCCTGCAGGCAGTGCAGGCGCGCAACGAGGTGCAGAAGACCGTGTTGTTCGAGGCGCTGCATCAGCACTTCGGTGGCTTTGTACGGGGGCGCACCGTAGCGATCTGGGGGTTGGCCTTCAAGCCCGGTACCGATGATGTGCGCGAGGCGCCCAGCCTGGTGCTGCTCGAGGCGCTGTTGGCGGCAGGCGCGCATGTCCAGGCCTGCGACCCGGCAGCGACGGCGGGGGTCGCCGAGCGCTACCGGCACGCGACGGCCAGCGGCCAGCTGCGCCTTACGCAGGATCCCTACGTCTGTGTCGAAGGCGCGGACGCGTTGGTGCTGGTGACTGAATGGAAACTGTTCCGCCAGCCGGATTTCCGCCGTGTGCGGGGGTTGATGCGCATGCCGGTGCTGTTCGATGGCCGCAATATTTACGATCCATCGGAACTATCTACACTGGGTTATCTCTATCATGGCATCGGTCGGCCAGGGGCGGGGCATTGTAAGGTGACCGCCGCCTGATTAGACTGCGCCGAATTCCACAGGCCCAGCCTTTGTTTAAGGATGTATATGATCAAAAAATGCTTGTTCCCGGCAGCCGGCTACGGCACCCGCTTCCTGCCTGCTACCAAAGCCATGCCCAAGGAAATGCTGCCGGTGGTCAACAAGCCACTGATCCAGTATGGCGTCGAAGAGGCGCTGGATGCAGGTCTGAGCGAGATCTCCATCGTCACCGGTCGCGGCAAGCGCGCCCTGGAAGACCACTTCGACATCAGCTACGAGCTGGAAAACCAGATCAAAGGCACCGACAAGGAAAAATACCTGGTTGGCATCCGTCGTTTGCTGGATGAGTGCTCCTTCTCCTACACCCGTCAGACCGAGATGAAAGGCCTGGGTCACGCCATTCTCACGGGTCGTCCACTGATCGGCGACGAGCCGTTCGCCGTGGTGCTGGCAGACGACCTGTGCGTCAACCCGGAAGGCGACGGCATCCTTACCCAGATGGTCAAGCTGTACAACCAGTTCCGTTGCTCGATCGTCGCCATCCAGGAAGTCGATCCGCAGGAAACCAACAAGTACGGCGTGATCGCTGGCGACATGATCCGCGATGACATCTATCGGGTGACCAACATGGTCGAGAAGCCCAAGCCGGAAGACGCCCCGTCGAACCTGGCGATCATCGGCCGCTATATCCTGACTCCGGATATCTTCGACATCATCCAGAACACCGAACCCGGCAAAGGCGGCGAGATCCAGATCACCGACGCGCTGATGAAGCAGGCCCAGGATGGCTGCGTACTGGCCTACAAGTTCAAGGGCAAGCGTTTCGACTGCGGTGGCGCCGAAGGCTACATCGAGGCGACCAATTTCTGCTTCGAGAATTACTACAAGACCGGCAAGGCGTACTGATTCGCCACTGTTGGTACGAAAGCCACCCTCGGGGTGGCTTTTTTGTTCCCGGCGGGTAACGGCGTTATGCTGGTCGCCAGCCAAGGAGACTGAATACATGGCCTACGATTTTGATCTGTTCGTGATTGGCGCCGGTTCCGGCGGTGTACGCGCGGCGCGTTTCGCCGCAGGCTTCGGTGCCAAGGTGGCGGTGGCCGAAAGCCGTTACCTGGGCGGCACCTGTGTCAACGTCGGTTGCGTGCCAAAAAAACTGCTGGTGTACGGCGCCCATGTGGCCGACGAGCTGGAGCAGGCCGCCGGTTTTGGCTGGACGCTGGAGGAAGGGCATTTCGACTGGGGCACCTTGATCGCCAACAAGAACCGTGAGATCGAGCGCCTCAACGGCATCTACCGCAACCTGCTGGTCAACAGCGGCGTGACCTTGCTGCAAGGGCATGCCCGTATCACCGGTGCCCACGAAGTCGAAGTCGAAGGCCAGCGCTACAGCGCCGAACACATTCTCATCGCCACTGGCGGCTGGCCACAGGTGCCGGATATTCCGGGCAAGGAGCTGGCGATCACCTCCAACGAGGCGTTCTACCTCAAAGAACTGCCGCGTCGTGTACTGGTGGTCGGTGGCGGCTACATCGCCGTCGAGTTCGCTGGCATCTTCCAGGGCCTGGGCGCCGATACCACGCTGTTGTACCGCGGTGACCTGTTCCTGCGCGGCTTCGATGGCTCGGTGCGTACCCACCTCAAGGAAGAACTGCAAAAGCGCGGTCTGGATCTTCAATTCAACGCCGATATCCAGCGTATCGACCAGCAGGCCGATGGCAGCCTCAAGGCAACCCTCAAAGATGGCCGCGAGCTGTTCGCCGATTGTGTGTTCTATGCAACCGGGCGGCGTCCGATGCTGGACAATCTGGGGCTGGAAAACACTGGTGTCGAGCTCGATGACCGCGGCTTTATCCGGGTGGACGATCAGTACCAGACCACCGAACCCTCGATCATCGCCATCGGTGATGTGATCGGTCGCGTCCAGCTCACACCGGTGGCCTTGGCCGAAGGCATGGCAGTGGCTCGTCGTCTGTTCAAGCCCGAGCAGTACCGCCCGGTGGACTATCAGAACATCCCCACTGCCGTGTTCAGCCAGCCGCCGATCGGCACCGTGGGCCTGACCGAGGAGCAGGCGCTGGAAGCCGGGCACAAGGTTCAGATCTTCGAAAGCCGCTTCCGCGCCATGAAACTGACCCTGACGGACATCCAGGAAAAGACCTTGATGAAGCTGGTCGTCGACGCTGAGACCGACAAGGTCTTGGGCTGCCACATGGTCGGGCCGGATGCCGGGGAAATCATCCAGGGCCTGGGTGTGGCCCTGAAGGCTGGCGCGACCAAGCAGCAGTTCGACGAAACCATTGGCGTGCACCCGACCGCTGCCGAAGAGTTCGTGACCATGCGCACCGCGACACGTTGATCCCGCCTTGTCAGCTCCTTCATGGCCTCGCTGCAACGGGGCCATGATTCTTACTTGCCTGCCGTGAATTTCACCTGCCTGGCTGGTAAGTCATCCGACATATTGTTCTTGAGACCTTCCTGATACTGCACCCACGTCCGGCAACCGGACAGCAGCCTGACACTTGCATGGCTGTCAATCAGCAATCAGAAGGTGATCATGAAAACACTCTATAAAGCCTTGTGCGCAGCCTGCGGCAGCGCGCTTCTCTATGCTGGTATCGCGCAGGCGGATCACGGCGAAATCAGCATCAGTGGTCAAGTGCTTGCGCCGACCTGCATCGTCAATGGCGGTAATGGCAACTTGCCGGTCAGTCTGCCTGACGTCAATGCGACCTTGCTGTCTCGGCCTGGACAGATGGCCGGGCAAACGTCCTTCCAGCTGCGCTTGACCAACTGCGCCCCAACCGTAAGCCGGGTCTCGACCTACTTCGAGCCTGGCCCAACCATTAGCCCCGAGGGACGGCTCATCGTGGATGCCGGCGGTAGCCGCAATGTCCAGATTGAACTGCTCAATAGCAGCTTCGCACCAATGGACTTGTCGGCCGCCAAACGCAGCCAGCGCTCCCAGACCGTGCTGATCGTCGGTGGTAACGCCACGCTCGACTATCACGCGCGTTACTACGCGACCGGGGCCGCTACGCCAGGACTGGTCTCCACCCGCGTCCAGTATTCGCTCGATTACCTCTGAGCTTCCTCGGACAGGCCTGAGCGCCTGTCCTCGCCATTTACAGAACAAGGCATTCGATGTTCTTTCAACTCAACGCCCTCAGGCGCTGGGCGCTGCTGGCTGTATGGCTGTCTTGCGCCGAAGCAGGTGCCAGCGTGGTCATCTCCAGTACGCGTGTCGTTTATCCGGCCGACCAGGCCGAGATTACCCTCAAGCTCAGCAACGAAGGGCTCAATCCATCGTTGGTCCAGGCCTGGGTCGATGACGGCTCTGCCCAGGTGGATGCGCAGGCGCTACACGCGCCGTTCAGCCTCGTGCCCTCATTGTTTCGCCTGGATCCAGGCAAGGGGCAGAGCCTTAGACTGTTCCATACGGGCGAAACGATGCCCCAGGACCGTGAAAGCCTGTACTGGCTCAATGTGCTCGACGTCCCCCCCAAAGGCACAGGCAACACGCTTCAGGTTTCCCTGCGGACCCGTATCAAGCTGTTCTATCGCCCCATGAGGTTGTCAGGCAATGTCGCAGAGGCGCATCAGATGCTGCGCTGGCGTGTTTTGCGCGATGGGGCTGGCGGGGTGCTGCAGGTCGACAACCCCAGTCCGTACTTCGTCAATCTCGCCAAATTGGAGGTGCATCAAGGTAACCAGGTGCTCGACATCGAGCCCGGCCATATAGCGCCTTTTTCGAACACTCGATTCGCCGCGCCAGGCTTGAAGACTGGCGGTATCGTCCAGGTGCGCTACGCATTCATCGACGACTACGGCGCGGTGCATGAACGGCCAGAAGCCGTACATGCGAGCGGGGCGGGCTGAGGCTTGTCATGAGCCGCAGGACATTCGTCGACTGTGTGCCAGGGTGTCTGCTCGCCTGTCTTGGGGGGGAGCCGGTCCTGGCGATCGAGTTTGACGCAGGGCTGCTCAAGCAAGGCTCGTCATTGGACGTGCGCCGTTTCGAGAGGGAAGCGGTCGTCCCGGAGGGGCGTTTCACCCTGGACATTGTGCTCAACCAGCAGTGGAAAGGTCGGTTGCCTGTCTTGCTAAAGAAGCAAACGCTGACTAACCAGGCAGCGCCTTGCTACAGCAAGGGCTTGTTGCAGCGTCTGGGCTTGGATCTGCAATCCTTGGCCAGCGAGACCCAGAGCGTCCTCAAGGAAGATGACGCGTGTCTGCCCTTGTCCCAGCTACAAGTGCCTTCTAGTGAGACGCTGGATTTTGGCGCATTGCGGTTGGATCTGGTGATAGCGCAACAAGCCCTGGACCGCCAATCCAATGGTCACTTTCCCGCAGACCAGTGGGACAGCGGGGTAAATGTGGGCTTTATCGACTACCGGCTCAACCTCCATCAGCAGCGATCCAGACAGCAGGGCAGTGGTACTCGTCAAGGGTACCTGGGCCTGCGCATGGGGTTGAACACAGGGGACTGGTACTGGCGTCACGAGGGGCGCTGGCAAGGGCGTGATGCCGGGGCCTCGCACTATCAGGCGGGTGGATTGTCGGTCAGGCGGGACATTCCTACGTGGTCATCGCAAATGACACTCGGTGATAGCTACAGCCGTGGCGACGTTTTCGATACCGGCGCGTTGCGTGGCGTGTTGTTGAACAATGACGAGCGCATGCTCCCGCAGACCCAGCGCGGTTTTTCCCCCGTGATCAGCGGTGTGGCAAACAGCACGGCGTTACTGAGCATCCGCCAGCGCGGTGTGCTGGTGCACGAATCGACAGTAGCCCCCGGCCCCTTCGAAATCGACGACCTCTATGCCAGCGGCTTGCACGATGACCTTGAGGTCACTCTGCGCGAGGCCGATGGCGAGGTGCGAACCTTCTTCGTGCCGAGCCAGGCCGCACCGCTTGCCTTGCGCCCAGGAAGCAAACGGTTCGAATTCGCAGCGGGTGTCTGGCGCGATGAGCTGGGGAAGATGGGGCCTGGCCATTTGCACGGGAGTTGGCAACAAGGGTTGAACAACCATCTGAGTGTGCATGGAGGTGCGTGGTTGGCCAGCGATTATCTGGCCAGTGCCATGGGGGTGGCGATAAACAGTGGCGTCGGTGCTGTCGGCCTGACGCGCTACCACAGCCGCGTTTCGCTGGATCGGGAACGACAAGGGCACGCCTGGCGGATGAGCTGGCGACACAGGCTCACTGCATGGGAGACCGACCTTGGCGCGACATTGACGCAATACGCAGGCTATTACCGTTTCGACGATTTTGCCCAGGCGAGCCAAGGCCATGTGTTGGCCCCTGCGCGGCGGCGGGTCGGACTTACCGTCAACCGGCCGTTGGGCTCGCAAGGTGGTCGTCTGACGCTGATGGCGGGTTGGGGGCAGGGCGCAGAACGCCAAAGCAGTTACAGCCTGGGCTACAACAACCATCTGGGGAAACTCAACTATGGGATGCGGTTCGACCGTGAGCGGCGACCTTCTGGCCAGGCGCTCGACACATTCACGCTCACGGCCAGCCTGCCGCTTGGGGAGCGGCGTCGTGCTTCGTTGAGCAGTGGGATGACATGGGGGGCTCAGGGGCAGGGCCGTTCGAATGTGCGCTTGCGTGCAACGGCTGGGGAGCGTGGGCAATGGGGGTATGGGCTGGCTGCAGTGCGTCAGGAAGGGACGCGGGGCGGGGCAGGGCTGGATGCCCATCTGCTGCACCGTGGTTCGTTTGGCGAGCTGAACGCCTCGTTCGCCAATCGGCACACTCATCACCAAGCCTCAATGGGCGCCCAAGGGGCTCTGGTTGCCCATCCGGGGGGCTTGTCCATGGCCCCGCCGCTTGGGGAAAGCTTTGCGATTGTCCATGCACCGGGTGCGAGCGCGGCGCGGCTTCGCCAGCATCCTCAGATACGCCTGGATGAGCGTGGGTTCGCGGTGGTACCAGCATTGCTGCCGTATGGCCTGAACACGGTGGAGCTCGACCCCAAAGGCATGTCCAAGGATGTCGAGCTGCAACTCACTGGCCAGTCGGTAGTGCCGCGGTCAGGCGCGGCAAGTTGGTTGCACTATCCAACCCGTAGTGGTCATCCACTGATGCTGCACGTGCTCAAGGTGAGCGGACAGGCATTGCCCTTCGGTGCATTGGTACTGGATGAAGCGGGTAGTGAGCGAGGGATGGTCGGCCAGGGCAGCCGCCTGCATGTGCGTGGCGATGCGCAGCGAGGCCGGTTCAAGGTCATTTGGGGGGAGGCGGGTGATCAACAGTGCTGGCTGGACTATAGCGCCGGTCCCAGCGGGAGGCTCGAGGCATCGGCGTGTGTACAGGCCGACGCGTCTTAGGAATCAAAGCATCTATTGGGATTGGCGACTTATAGCCAAAACCAATCACAAGCATGAGGTTTGCCAATGAGCCTTTATCGGAGCCTGCGGTTAGGATTCTCTCCGTCAACTGATTTCAACCCATGAAGGAGCGTCTCCATGCCTATCATCAACAGCCAGGTCAAACCGTTCAACGCGACTGCCTACCACAAGGGCGAATTCGTCCAGGTCAGCGAAGCCGACCTCAAAGGCAAGTGGTCCGTCGTGTTCTTCTACCCAGCTGACTTCACCTTCGTTTGCCCGACCGAGCTGGGTGACCTTGCTGACAACTACGCCGAGTTCCAGAAGCTGGGCGTGGAAATCTACGGCGTGTCCACCGACACCCACTTCACTCACAAAGCCTGGCACGACACGTCGGAAACCATCGGCAAGATCCAGTACCCGCTGATCGGTGACCCGACCCACGTCATCGCCCGTAACTTCGACGTGCTGATCGAAGAAGCCGGTCTGGCGGATCGCGGTACTTTCGTGATCAACCCGGAAGGTCAGATCAAGATCGTCGAAATCAACGACGGCGGTGTAGGCCGCGATGCCAGCGAGCTGCTGCGCAAGGTCAAGGCTGCCCAGTACGTCGCCGCCCACCCAGGTGAAGTTTGCCCGGCCAAGTGGAAAGAAGGCGAAGCCACCCTGGCGCCATCGCTGGACCTGGTCGGCAAGATCTAAGCCGATGTGTAAGTCGCGAGCGGTAGCCAGTCGCCAAAGCTGAAGTAGCCACCGCCCCGTAAAAACGCCCGGGCGACCTCGCCTGGGCGTTTTTGTATCCAAGTTTTGAAAAAAGGAATCGCCCGTATGTTGGACGCCACGCTTAAATCGCAACTGAAAACCTACCTGGAGCGGGTCACCCAGCCGATCGAGATCGTTGCTTCCCTCGACGACGGCGCGAAATCCCGCGAATTGCATGACCTGTTGGTGGAAATCGCCAGCCTGTCGAACCTCATTACCCTGCGCGAGGACGGCTCCGACGCCCGGCGTCCCTCGTTCTCGCTCAATCGTCCGGGGGCTGACATCAGCCTGCGTTTCGCCGGCATCCCCATGGGCCACGAATTCACTTCCCTGGTACTCGCGCTGTTGCAGGTAGGCGGTCACCCGTCCAAGGCCAGCGCCGAAGTGATCGAGCAGATCCAGGCCCTGGAAGGTGAGTTCACCTTTGAAACCTATTTCTCGCTGTCGTGCCAGAACTGCCCGGATGTGGTCCAGGCCCTGAACTTGATGGCTGTGCTCAACCCCAATGTGCGCCATGTGGCTATCGA
This sequence comes from Pseudomonas sp. CK-NBRI-02, assembly GCF_008124495.1. Classification (NCBI taxonomy): domain Bacteria; kingdom Pseudomonadati; phylum Pseudomonadota; class Gammaproteobacteria; order Pseudomonadales; family Pseudomonadaceae; genus Pseudomonas; species Pseudomonas sp. CK-NBRI-02. Next base: position 151,042 of record NZ_VSJH01000021.1, read on the forward strand.
CGGTGCGCTGTTCCAGGAAGAGGTCGAGTCGCGCAAGATCATGGCGGTGCCGAGCATCTACCTCAACGGCGAGGTCTTCGGCCAGGGCCGCATGGGCCTGGAGGAAATCCTCGGCAAGATCGACACCAATGCCGGAGCCCGTGAGGCCGAGAAGATCAACGCCAAGGATGCCTTCGATGTGCTGGTGGTCGGCGGTGGTCCCGCTGGCGCTTCGGCAGCCATCTACGCCGCGCGCAAAGGCATTCGTACAGGCGTTGCTGCCGAGCGTTTCGGTGGCCAGGTACTCGACACCCTGGCGATAGAGAACTTCATTTCGGTCCAGGAAACCGAAGGACCGAAACTGGCCAGGGCGCTGGAAGAACACGTCAAGCAGTACGATGTGGACATCATGAACCTGCAACGCGGCGAAGCGTTGATCCCAGGCGTCAATGGCGCGCTGCACGAAGTTCGCCTGGCCGGCGGCGCTTCGCTCAAGGCCAAGACCGTGATTCTCGCCACCGGCGCCCGCTGGCGCGAAATGAACGTCCCTGGCGAGCAGGAATACCGCGCCCGTGGCGTGGCCTACTGCCCGCACTGTGATGGCCCGCTGTTCAAGGGCAAGCGTGTGGCTGTGATCGGCGGAGGCAATTCCGGCGTGGAAGCGGCCATTGACCTGGCCGGTATCGTCGCACAAGTGACGTTGATCGAGTTCGACAGCCAACTGCGTGCCGATGCCGTGTTGCAACGCAAGCTGCACAGCCTGCCGAACGTTAAGGTCATCACCAGCGCCCTGACCACCGAAGTGCTGGGCAATGGCGAGAAGGTCACGGGCTTGCGCTACAAGGATCGCAACAGCGATGAGCTGCACGACCTGGCGCTCGAAGGTATCTTCGTGCAAATTGGCCTGCTGCCGAACACCGACTGGCTCAAGGGCACGGTCGAGCTGTCGCCACGTGGCGAGATCATCGTCGACGCCAAGGGGCAGACCAATATCCCCGGCGTGTTCGCTGCAGGTGATGTGACCACGGTGCCGTACAAGCAGATCGTCATCGCCGTGGGTGAAGGGGCCAAGGCTTCGTTGGCAGCCTTCGACCACCTGATCCGCACCTCGGCGCCGGCATAAGCCTGCACCACCCTCTTCGCGGGTAAACCCGCCCCCACAGGTATAGCGCTGGTCTCTGGTTCTGCGCCGTACTTCTGGGGACGGGTTTACCCGTGAATGCTTTTGCGCGTTGTCAAAGCCAAACCTGAAGGTGTCTATGATTTATTGCAGACACCCTCGGGAATCACACTCATGACCCTGATCAGCCGCGAACCCTGGTGGCTAGAGCCACCCAAGCCCGGACAGAAGGAGCAGGACCTGCACTGGGGCTATCTGGAGATCTATGCCGACGGGCGCACGGTCTTTGTCGACCAGCGTCCCACCGACCAAGAGCTGGCCGAGCGTAAGAGTTGCCGCAACTTTCCTGACGCCGATCAGCCCTAAGGTCAGCCCTCCAGTGCGGCAAGGCGCGCCTCCAGCGCTGCGACCCGGGCTTCCAGAGCCTCGATCCGCTCATCCGACACACTGGTGCCGCTGTTGCTGCGCTCGGCGCCTTGCTGGCGTGCGGCGAGGATCTCCTCGATCTGCGCCGGGTCCCCAAGGGCGTGGGTGTAGCGGTCTTCGCGTTGGCCGGGCTGGCGTGGCAGGTGCAGCGCCAGGCCGCGTGAGACCAGACGCTCGAGCTGGTGCTGGATCTGCTCGACGTCTTCAAAGTCATGGAGGCGATTACTGCGGGTCAGCAGTTCGTTGAGGGTCTGCGGTCCGCGCAGGAACATCAGCCCCATCAGCACCAATTGAGCCGGCACCAACTCCAGTGCCTTGTCCACCCGGTGCTCCCAACGATCGGCGCGGCTGCCCATCTGCAGACGGGTCATTTCTTGCCCTTCGAGGGCACGCAGGGCCTGGCCGACCTGGCCGGCGGAGAGGTTCATCACCGGTTCACGGCTGGTCTTCTGGTTACAGGCCAGCACCAGGGCGTTAAGAGTCAGCGGGTAGGTTTCCGGGCTGGTGGCTTGTTTTTCGATCAGAGAACCGAGCACACGGATCTCGATGCTGTTGAAACGGCCTTCGCCTGCGGTTTCGTGTTCTGACATGGCCCTGTCTCATTGCGAGGAAAAGGCCACTAGCCTAGGTAATGCGGCAGGCTTAATCAATCAGACAATACTGCGAGGAAAACCCGCTCCGGTTGCCGGAGCGGGCTGGTACCTCAGGCGTTGCGGCGCTCCTGCCCCAGGCAAGCCGCTGCAGTGAACAGCACGTCGGTCGAGGAGTTGAGCGCGGTCTCGGCCGAGTCCTGCAATACGCCGATGATGAAGCCGACCGCCACCACTTGCATGGCGATCTCGCTGGGGATCCCGAACAGACTGCAGGCCAGCGGAATCAGCAGCAGCGAGCCACCGGCCACGCCCGAAGCGCCACAGGCACACACGGCCGCCACGACACTGAGCAGCACGGCGGTCGGCAGGTCCACCGTAATGCCCAGGGTGTGTACGGCGGCCAGGGTCAGCACGGTGATGGTGATTGCTGCGCCCGCCATGTTGATGGTCGCGCCCAGCGGGATCGATACCGAATAGGTGTCCTCATGCAGTCCGAGCTTTTCCGACAGCGCCAAGTTGACCGGAATGTTGGCCGCCGAGCTGCGGGTGAAGAACGCCGTGATGCCGCTTTCGCGTAGGCACATGAATACCAGTGGGTACGGGTTGCGACGGATCTTCCAGAACACGATCAGCGGGTTGACCACCAATGCCACGAACAGCATGCAACCGATCAGTACCATCAGTAGGTGCAAGTAACCAAGCAGAGCGTCCAGGCCGGACTGGGCCAGCGTCGAGGCGACCAGGCCGAAGATCCCCAGGGGGGCGAAACGGATGACCACGCGTACGATCAGGGTCACGCCGTTGGACAGGTCCTCGACCACGGTGCGGGTGGTCTGCCCAGCATGGCGGATGGCGACGCCCAGGCCGATGGCCCACGTCAGAATGCCGATGAAGTTGGCGTTGAGCAGCGCATTGACCGGGTTGTCGACGGCGCTCAACAGCAGGCCTTGCAGCACTTCGCTGATGCCGCCGGGAGCGGTGAGCGAGGCATCGCCGGTGCTGAGCACCAAGTTGGACGGGAACGCCATGCTGGCGACCACGGCCACGACCGCGGCGGCGAAGGTGCCCAGCAGGTACAGCCAGAGGATCGGTCTGATGTGGGTTTCCTGGCCGTGACGGTGATTGGCGATCGACGCCATGACCAGGATGAACACCAGTACCGGTGCCACGGCTTTCAGCGCGCTGACGAACACTTTGCCTAGAAAGGCCAGGTCACGGGCCACGGCCGGGGCGAGCAGAGCGAGGGCGATGCCGGCCACCAGGCCGATGCAGATCTGCGTCACCAGACCGGTGCGGTTGATGAGACGAAGGACAGGGGTCATGTGCAGCGGAATCTCGTTTTTGTAAAACCGGCAACTCTAACACAGAGCTTTGCCGGCCTGGTCTGAGCTCGGACGTTCGGGTCGCTTCGCATATAGCCACGAGCTACATTTCCTGCTGACTAATCCGTATTTCCCGCGGCGTGGATCACCAATGAAACAGATCCCGTCGCGCCCCCTCGGTAATCGCCACGATCCCTGGATGGGTGACCTTGCGTTCCACCGAAATGGCATAGAACGACTCGTTCACCGCCTCGGTCTGCCCGATCAGCTCGACGCCATACTGACGGCACACTTCTTCGGCGATCACGCTGGGCGCCACGAAAATCCCGCTACCGGACTGCCCGAAGGCCTGCATCAAGGCGCTGTCATCGAATTCGCCGATGATCCGTGGATGCAGCTGCTGTTCGGCCAACCAGCGCAGCAACCGGCTGCGGACCACGGTTTCCTGGCCCGGGATCAACAGCGGTGCGTCGTCCAGGCAGGTCGGGAAGGGCAGGGCATGCTGGCGCGCCAGCGCCGGGGTGGCGAAGAAACTCAGGCCGCACTCGCCCAGTTTCTGGCTGTAGCCCTTGATGTCCAGGTGGCTGGGCATCGGGCTGTCGGAGATCACTACATCAAGGCGCTGGATGGCAAGGTCGGCCAGCAGGCGTTCGAGTTTGTCTTCGCGGCAGTTGATGCGCAGGACGTTGTCCAACTCCATGGTCGGGGCCAGCAGTCGATAGACGATGGATTTGGGAACGACGTCGGCGACACCGACGCGAAACAGGATCTGTTCCTGAGGCCCTGCGCGCAGCAGGGCTTCCAGTTCACCGCCGATCTGGAACATCTGTTCGGCATAGCCCAGTGCCTGGCGGCCAGTCTCGGTCAGCTCCAACTGCCTGCCGACACGCTGGAATAGCTCCAGGCCGTAGGCTTGTTCGAACAGGCTGATCTGCCCGCTGATGGTCTGGGGCGTCAGGTTCAGTTGCTCGCTTGCGCGGGCGATGCTGCCGGTCTTGGCCACCACCCAGAAGTAGTGCAGCTGGCGATAATTGAGCATCCGACACTTTCCCGATTCGTAAAAATCGAAGTATAACCGCTAAAAATACGAATTTTCCTGATGTATGGCGTTCTCTAGAATGCCCACCCATAAGGCGCTGCATGCAGCGCCGGAAATTGGAAAAGCGAGGATTCCCATGTTGCAACTCAAATCCATCGGTACGCCCTTGGTGCTGGCCTTGGCCCTGTTCAGCCTGGCTGGCTGCGACCAGGCCGAGAAGTCCGCCCAGCAGATGCTCGATCAGGCCGCCGAGTCGGCCAAGCAGGCGATCGACAAGACCAACGAAGCTGCCCAACAGGCCCTGAGCGAGGCCATCGGCTCGGAGGGCGCCAAGCCCAAGGCCGCTGAAGAAAAAAGCGACACCCAAGACATCTGACCCGGACCCGATGCAGGACTAAATCATGGAATATTTGCTGGAACTCGCTGCAAGCCCCGCTGCCTGGGTCGCCCTGGCCACGCTGGTGGCCATGGAAATCGTGCTGGGCATCGACAACCTGATCTTCATTTCCATCCTGACCAACAAGCTGCCTGAGGCCTACCGCTCCAAGGCGCGGCGTATCGGTATCAGCATGGCGCTGATCATGCGCTTGGCGTTGCTCTCGACCGTGGCCTGGATCGTCCAGTTGACCGAACCTGTGATCGATGTGTTCGGCCACAGCTTCTCTTGGAAGGACATGATCCTCATCGCCGGTGGCCTGTTCCTGCTATGGAAAGCCACCAAAGAGATCCACGAGAACGTCGATCCGCATGGCGCCAAGGAAGAAGCCAAGGCTGGATCCACCGTAACTCTGGGCTTTGCCGCTGCGATCGGCCAGATCCTGATGCTCGACATCGTCTTCTCGATCGATAGCATCATTACCGCTGTAGGCATGACCGAGCACTTGCCGATCATGATCATCGCCGTGATCAGCGCCGTGGTCGTGATGCTGGTAGCTGCCGACCCGCTGGCCAAGTTCATCAACGACAACCCGACGGTGGTGATGCTGGCACTGGGCTTCCTGATCATGATCGGCATGACCCTGATCGCCGAGGGCTTCGGTGCTCATGTGCCAAAAGGCTACGTGTACGCCGCAATGGCGTTCTCGACTGCGATCGAAGTGCTCAACATCATGGCGCGCCGAGCTCGGCTCAAGCGCGAAGCTGCCGAGGGCTGATCGCTCGAAGCACAAAGGAGGGGGCGCAGTGCGCCCCCTTCGCTTTTTCTGGATTCGGGGGCTGACGGGTAGGGGAGCGGTCTATCGTGTGTGGGCCGCGTCGGCAGGCTGGGTTGAATGTCAGTGCGCCCCTGCGTGCCGCCGCGCACGACGCGCCGGCTGTGGTTTGGGCAACGTTTGCGGTGGCAGGTGATGGTGGGAATGCCTGCGCACGATGCGCAACACCCCCCACAGCATGGCGGCGGCGACGCTCACCCACATCCCCACCAGCATCAGTATCGCCATTGTCAGGCTCATGTGTGCCTCCTTCTCTCAGGCGCGCACGCGGCTCGCCTTCCAGACACTGCTTTAGTCTAGCCCGCCGGGCGGTGCGTTCCATTGACCGAAGGTCTATTCCCTTGGGCCGTTTCGTTCCAAGCCGGTGACGGGCTATACCCAAACACGCACCCAGCCTATGATCGGAACCCAGGGCCGGGCGCTGCCTGCCTGGCGACGGAACAAGCGAGTGCCCATGTTGCAAGAAACCTTCACTTCATCGCGCCGGCTGCTGGCCGCGTGCCTGGTCGCGGCCAGCCTGGCCGGTTGCGCCAGTGGTCCATCGCCTGTGGCGAAGGGCCAGGCGCAGCGGGTCGAGATCAGCAGCGTGCCGTTCTATCGCGGCAAGGCCAATCACAGCGGGGCCATGGCACTGGCGGCACTGCTGTCGCAACAGGGCGTGGTCATCACGCCGGGTTTGCTTGAAAAACCCCTTAACCTGCCACAGGGCGCCGACGCGCTGGGCGCCGGCATTCCCAAGGTAGCGCGTGAATACGGCATGGTCGTCTACCCACTGGATAACCGCCTTGAGGCCTTGCTGACCCAAGTGGCGGCAGGCAACCCGGTGCTAGTGCGTTACGAAGAAGGCTCGGCCTTTTGGAGTGAGCCACGCTATGCGGTGCTGATTGGCTATGACAGCTACAAAGGGCGGGTGCTGTTGCGTTCGGGGATGCAGCGTCGCCTGTTGATGGCGTTCGATGATTTCGAGGCTGCGTGGACGAAGACTGGAAGTTGGGCTGTGCTGGTGCAGCCACCGAAACAGCTGCCGGCTCAGGTGGACCGTCAGCGTTGGCTGCAGGCCGCCGACGAGCTGGCCCGGGCAGGCCAGGAAATCGCGGCGAAGCAGGCGGTCCGCAGCCTGGGCCAGTAATGCAATCGCGGGCCAAACCCGCTCCTGCAGCCAGGAGCGGACTTGGCCCGCGATTGGGTCGACCATACCTGGGGCGACGCTTTCGTCGCCCCCGGCTCGTCTTAGATGCCCAGACGGTCGCGCAGGCTGTAGTACCAGGCGCCCAGGGCGCTGAACGGTACGCGCAGCAGCTGACCACCCGGGAACGGGTAGTGCGGCAGACCGGCAAAGGCGTCGAAGCGCTCGGCCTGGCCACGCAGGGCTTCGGCCAGTACCTTGCCCGCCAGGTGGGTGTAGGTCACGCCGTGACCGGAGCAGCCCTGGGAGTAGTAGATGTTGTCGCCGATACGACCCACCTGTGGCAGGCGCGACAGGGTCAGCAGGAAGTTGCCGGTCCAGGCGAAGTCGATCTTCACGTCCTTGAGCTGCGGGAAGGCCTTGAGCATCTTCGGACGGATGATTGCCTCGATGTTGGCCGGGTCGCGAGCACCGTAGACCACGCCACCACCGAAGATCAGACGCTTGTCGCTGGTCAGGCGGTAGTAGTCGAGCAGGTAGTTGCAGTCCTCGACGCAGTAGTCCTGCGGCAGCAGGGTGCGGGCCAGTTCCTCGCCCAGCGGCTCGGTGGTGATCACCTGGGTGCCGCATGGCATGGACTTGGCCGCCAGCTCCGGTACCAGGTTACCCAGGTAGGCGTTACCGGCAACGATGATGAACTTGGCGCGCACCTTGCCTTGCGGGGTGTGCACGACCGGGTTGGCACCGCGCTCGATGCGCACGGCCGGGGTCTGTTCATAAATCACGCCACCCAGCGACTCGACCGCGGCAGCTTCGCCCAAGGCCAGGTTAAGCGGGTGAATGTGGCCACCGCTCATGTCCAGCATGCCGCCGACATAGTTGTCGCAGGCGACCACTTCGCGGATGCGCTTCTGGTCCATCAGCTCCAGCTGGGTGTGGCCGAAACGTTCCCACAGACGCTTTTGCGACTCCAGGTGGCCCATCTGCTTGGCGCTCAGTGCAGCGAACACGCCGCCGTCCTTCAGGTCGCACTGGATGTTGTACTTGGCCACGCGCTCACGGATGATGCGTCCGCCTTCGAAGGCCATCTGACCCAGCAGTTGCGCCTGCTTGGGGCCGACGGTGCGCTCGATCACATCGATGTCACGGCTGTAGCTGTTGACGATCTGGCCGCCGTTGCGGCCCGATGCGCCGAAGCCTACTTTGGCCGCCTCGACGATGCTCACTTTGAAGCCGTTTTCCAGCAGGAACAGGGCGCTGGACAGGCCGGTGTAACCGGCGCCGATGATGCAGATGTCAGTCTCCACCTCACCCTGCAGCGCCGGACGTGGCGGCACCGGGTTGGCCGAGGCGGCGTAGTAGGACTGGGGGTAGGGGGTATTGGCCATGCTCGGGGAACCTCGTGTTTTATATTTTTAACGAATGTACCGATGCTATCAATAATAATAAACACCCGCTAGTCGTCCGTTGAAAATCCTTTACTCCCCCCGTCGCTTCGGGTCAGGTAAATATTTTTAAGATTCAGTGAGTTAGCGTGAAAAAAACAGTTGACAGCGATTTTGGAGCGCGTAGAATGCGCCCTCATCGACAGGCACATAGCTCAGTTGGTTAGAGCACCACCTTGACATGGTGGGGGTCGTTGGTTCGAGTCCAATTGTGCCTACCAAACAAAAGCCCCGGGTTTCCGGGCACCGAAAAGGGCGATCCGAAAGGATCGCCCTTTTTGCGTTTGCACTACTCCGTGCGGCTTTGTTGAGCGTGCCGACCACTTGCAGATTCGGCCGGCATGTTACCCATCGAGTGGCAGAGCACGAGCCTTGCTCACACGGCACTCGACGGAGCACGGGCTGTCTGCGCCGTGGAGGGTTCCAGTTCCAGGCGGGACGCCGCGCCCAGAATCATCTCGGTCAGTTGTTCGATGATTTGCCGTTGTGACAGGGCCGAATCGATATCCGATGATTGGCAAAGGCTTTCAAGCATGCCGATGACCCTGTCAGTGAAGAACTTTGTCTTTGAGCGATCAATGCCTCGAGGGAAGGTGGAGGCAATGATAGCCATTAGCTGCTGAGTGTATTCATCACGCATCGCGGCATGCAGCCGAGCGTGTTCCGCCGTCAGGTTGCGAGCCTCCCGCAACATGAGCTGCACTTTTTTTTGCTCGCTCTGCTGAAGTTCGATGAAGGCACTGACGAATGCATGCAGACGGGCGCGCGTGCCTTGGGCGGCTTTGAGCTTTACCCGAGTGAGGCTTAGCAGGTCGCTCATGCATTCCTCGATGAGGTCGAAGAGCAGCGCCTGTTTACTTTCAATGTGGTTGTAAAGGGACCCTGCGCCGATACCCAAGCGGGCGGCCAGGTCGCGCAAGCTCGTATTCTGGTAGCCCTGTTCAGCGAACAAGTCCACCGCCGTGAGGTACAGGCGTTCCTGTGTCCTGGTCGGCTGGGCAGGTTGTGTGTTGGTGTTCATGGGGGCTCGGGGGTTGTAAGGGCGGGTGGGGCAGGTGGCCTGCCGCCCTTATCGGGCGGCAAGCGGCTCAGGGGCTAGCACTGTTTCTGGGCATAGTCCTGCGCAGGCAGAGGCTGCTGACGTCGCGCCCCGTGCTTGGCAAGCGGGTAGTAGACGAGCGCTGGCACGATCAGCCCAACCAACCAGGAAATGTCCGTATCGCCCAGGTGTTGCACCAAGGGGCCTGTGTAGAAGCCGGTGGCGATGAAGGGCATCTGCACCAAGACCCCGAACCCATAGGTGCCGATGCCTACCCAGTTCCAGCGGCCGTACCGGCCATCCGGGTCATCCAGGGCGGCGATGTCGTAACGCTCCTGAGTGATGAAGTAGTAATCCACCAGGTTGATGGCGCTCCAGGGTGTGAAGAACGCCAACAGGAACAGAAGGAAGGATTTGAATGCGCTGAGGAAGGAATGCTGGCCGATCAGCGCCAGGGTAGTGGAGATACCGACTATGCAGAGCACGAACACCAGGCGCTGGCCGGAAGAGACGGTGAAGCGTTTTTGGAACGCACTGACAATGGTGGCGATGCACATGAAGCTGCCATAGGCGTTCAAGGTAGCGATGGTCACCTTGCCAAAGCCGATGCTAAAGAACAGCAGGCCGGCAATCATCCCGCTGGCGCCCAGGCTAACAATGTAGTTCACCTCGTTTCCGGAGAAGGCGCCGCCTGCCAGCGCCGCTGCGAACACGCCGAGCACCATGGAGGTTTGCGAGCCCAGTACCGAGCCCAGGCCCACGGCGAGGAAGGTGCGCAGCGGGGAAGTTGCGCTGGGGAGGTAGCGCGAGTAGTCGGCTACATAAGGGCCGAACGCAATCTGCCACGACGCCGACAGCGAAACGGCCAGAAGAAAGGTGTTCCAGCTGAAGTGTCGATTTTCGAGCAGGGTGGCGATGTCATTGATCGACAGCAGGCGTACGAACAGGTAAGCGAACGCCACCACGCCAAGCACGCTGGCGACCCGCCCGAGCAGATGGATCACCCGGTAGCCGCACACTGTCAACACCACGATCACGGTGGCGAAAACCAGGATGCCGCTCGTATCGCTGATGTTCGCCATTCGGCCAATCGCCTGGCCGGCCAGTACCGTGCCGGTGGCATTGAAGCCGATGTACATGATGCAGACGAGTACCAGCGGTATCACCGCGCCGAATACGCCGAACTGCACGCGGCTTGAAATCATCTGCGGCAGGCCAAGACGCGGACCTTGGGCGCCGTGCAATGCCATCACGATGCCGCCGAACACCTGGCCGATCAACAGGCCGATCAATGACCAGAACACATCGCCACCCAGCACCACTGCCAAGGCGCCGGTGACAATGGCCGTGATCTGCAAGTTGGCACCGAACCACAAGGTGAACTGGCTGAAGAGCCGACCGTGTCGTTCGCTTTCAGGAATGAAGTCGATGGAGCGCGTTTCGATGAGGGGCTTGCCAGACATGAGGGTTTCTCCCGTGGCGCCATTGCCCATGGCGCCTCTATTGTTGTTATGTAGCGGATGCCCTGTGAGCCTGGTCGGCTGGTGCCTTCCAGGCTGACACCTCAAGTGCGGGCGGCGTCTAGTACGGCGCGCGAGATGATGATTTTCTGCACCTCCGAAGTGCCTTCAAAAATGCGCAGGATGCGTGCATCGCGCACCAGGCGCTCCAGCGGCAGGTCGCGGATGTAGCCATAGCCGCCGTGCAGCTGGAGTGCGGCATCGGTAATGAAGCCCGCCGCTTCGGCGGCGAACAGCTTGGCGGTGGCCGACTCCAGGCTGAAGCGCCCGCCCGCGTCGCGCGCGGCCGCAGCCTGCAGGGTCAGCAGCCGTGCTGCCTGCAATTGGGTGTGCATGTCTGCAATACGCCACTGTGTGCCCTGATAGGCCGCCAAGGGCTTGGGCCCGATCTGGCGCTGCTGGGCCCAGCTGAGGCTGTATTCCATAGCCGTGCGGGCGATGCCCAAGGCCATCGCCGCCACCTCCACCCGACCGCGATCCAGTACTTCCATGGCGGTCTTGAAGCCCTGACCAGGCTGGCCCAGCAGGGCGCTCGCGGGAAGCCAGCAGTCCAGGGACAGCTCATAGATCGTGCTGCCGCGCAGGCCCATGGTCTTCTCCGGGCTGGAAAAGGTGATGCCCTCTGTACCTTTGGGAATGAGGAATGCGCTGATGCCATGATGACCTGCGTCTGCGTCGGTCTTGGCGTACAGCACGATGAAATCGGCTTCGCGCGCATTGGTGATGTAGTGCTTACTGCCACGGATTCGCCATCCATCGTTCTCCTGGCTTGCCCGTGTGCGCATGTCAGCCGGATTGGAGCCGGCGGCCGGTTCGGTCAGGCCGAAGGCGCCGAGCAGTTCGCCCGTGGCGGCACGAGGCAGCCATTGCTGGCGCTGCGCCTCTGTCCCGCCAATGAGGATGGAATCGGTGGCCAGGAAGTGCGCAGTCATCGCCGATGCGGTGGAGGCGCAGGCGGCTGCGACGGCCTCAACCACGCGGCTCATTGCCAGGCTTGTGATGCCAAACCCGCCATAGGCCTCTGGCAGATTGATCCCCATGAACCCCAGCTCGCCCAAGGCTTTGAGGCTGCCGGCACAGAACGCTTCGGCCTCGTCAAAGCCTTGGGCATTCGGTTTGAGCACGTCGTGAGCGACGCGTTCGGCCGATTCGATGATCGCAAGTTCTGCGGCGTCCAGTTCGAAATTCATTTTTATTCTCCTGTGTGGGACAGACCGTACAAGGCATTGGCTTCGCCCAGGCGGGGGGCGGGTGAGGCGGTGTGGGGCTTGCTTCCATTGAAAAACACTGGCTGCGGTACCAAAGGTGACTGCGCGCAGCCCTCTACCAGCAATTGGCGCACGTGGGCTTGTTCGCTGCCTGTGGCCTGGGCGAGATTCCATACGGGGGAGGCGGGTACGCCTGCGTCCAGCAGCAAGGAGCAGATCTGTTCAACGCCTCGGGTACAGGTCCAGGCCTCGATCTGTGCCTTCAATGACGCCTCGTTCGCGGTGCGTGAGCTGTCGTCGACGAAACGTGGGTCATCCGCCAAGGCCTGGCATTCCATGCTCTGGCACAAGCGGCGGAACAGCTTGTCGCTGGCGACTGCGATCACGACCAATCCATCGGCGGCGCGGTAGGTGTCGAAAGGGGTCGAGACCGGATGCCGGTTGCCCACCAGTCCGGGCGCGCGGCCCTGGGCAAAAAGATTGGACAGGCCGGTCATTTGAAGACTGACCAACACGTCGAACATCGCCACATCCAGGTACTGTGCAGCGGCACCCTGGAACTCACGGGCGAACAGTGCGGAGCTGATTGCCCAGGCGGCGTAGACGCCTGCACAGAGGTCTCCAAGGGCCTCACCGCTCCGGGTTGGGCCGGTCTGGGGAAAGCCGGTCACACTCATCAGGCCAGACATGGCCTGGGCGACGATGTCGTAGGCCGGGCGGGAGGACAATGGCCCGCTTTGACCGAATCCGGAAATACTGGCGTATATCAGTCGAGGGTTGAGTGCCTTGAGGCTGTCGAAGTCGATGCCCAGGCGCTGGGTCACGCCAGGGCGAAAATTTTCCACCACGACATCGGCGTCGGCGACCAATGCATGGAAGCGCTGAAGATCGGCTGGTGCCTTGAAATCAAGCTCGACGCTACGCTTGCCGCGGTTGATCAGACCGAAATAGACGCTCTCGCCATTTTTGTCGAAAGGGCCCAGGTGACGGCTGTCATCGCCATGCCCTGGGACTTCGAATTTGATCACTTCAGCGCCGAGGTCAGCCAGCATTGCTGTGCAATGAGGGCCGGCCAGTACACGGCTCAGGTCCAGCACACGAATGCCTTTGAGCGGCTTTGATGCAGGGTTTTGCATAGTCATGGCGTGTTTCCTCAGCGCTTGACGCCCGTGATCATCGGCAGGTCCAGGCCCTGCTCCTTGGCGCAGTCGATGGCGATCTGGTAGCCGGCATCGGCGTGACGCATCACACCAGTCCCTGGGTCGTTGGTCAGCACGCGAGCGATACGCGCGGCCGCTTCGTCGGTACCGTCACAGACGATGACCATGCCCGAGTGCTGGGAGAAGCCCATGCCCACGCCACCGCCGTGGTGCAGCGAAACCCAGGTGGCGCCGCCTGCGGTGTTGAGCAAGGCGTTGAGCAGTGGCCAGTCGGAGACGGCGTCGGAGCCGTCACGCATGGCTTCGGTTTCGCGGTTCGGGCTGGAGACCGAGCCGGAGTCCAGGTGGTCGCGGCCGATGACGATCGGTGCCGACAGCTCGCCGCTGCGGACCATTTCGTTGAACGCCAGGCCCAGCTTGGCGCGCAGGCCCAGGCCAACCCAGCAGATACGTGCCGGCAGACCCTGGAAGCTGATGCGCTCGCGGGCCATGTCCAGCCAGCGGTGCAGGTGGGCGTCGTCCGGGATCAGTTCCTTGACCTTGGCGTCGGTCTTGTAGATGTCCTCGGCGTCGCCGGACAGCGCCGCCCAGCGGAACGGGCCGACACCGCGGCAGAACAGCGGACGGATGTAAGCCGGCACGAA
>NZ_VSJH01000022.1:0-83252 GCF_008124495.1 Pseudomonas sp. CK-NBRI-02
ACGGCTACCCTTCAACCCGTTCAGCGCCGGGTTCGCAACCGAGCAACAACAGCATGGCCCAGGCCTGGCCAACTGACCCCTACTTGCCGTCCTCGACCTCTTTGCCATTGGCATCGAGCACCTTGGTGGACGGATAGCGGTACGAGGCGTAGCGCACCACAAGAATCGAAAACGCCAGCAGCAGGATGCCGCCGCACAGATACAGCAGCCCGACGTCTGGCGCTTTGTGGTGCGAGACATCGCCGATCAGCAGACGGGTCAGCGCGGTGATCGCCACATACAGCAGGAAGCGGATCGGCATGTGGTTGGTCTTGAAATAGATACCGACCATCGCCCCCAGCTCCAAGTAGATGAACAGCAGCAGGATGTCATCGACGCTGACCCCACCTTTGCCCAGCATGTCCAGGAAGGTCACCACCGCCGCATAGGCAGTGATGGCGCCGATGCCGAACAACGCCAGGTAGTGGAACGCCTCGACGCACAGGTTGCCCAGCGAGTCCGCCGAGCCATGCAGGCCCTTGCGTAGTTTTTCTGCCCATTTGATGTTCACGATGTTCGTTTTCCCCGATACGAGCTGAAGGATGATGCGTCACCTCTGTGACGCTTGTGCATGCAGTAAAAAGGCCAGGCCTTTGCCTTGGAAGGCGACCAATTGCCGCAAGACACCTGTGGGCTAGGCTCTGAAGGGAAAAGGCCATCACTTGAGTTGCATCACGGTGGCTGGAGCGAGTACTGTATATAAATACAGTTAACCCATAACCCCAACAGCAAAAGGCACAGAGGTGATGAATGGCCGTCGAAGTGGTGTACCGCAGCAGCCGCGACCCGGAGCGCTTGTTCATGGATAAGGCCGAAGCAGACCGTCACGACAAAATGCTCGAACTGGCCGAGCGCCTGGCCGAGGTGCTGCAAAAGGCCGTGCCATCGTTGAGCGAACAGCAAGTCGAGGAAGCCGGCATCTACATGGCCAAGAACCGCGACGTGTTCGCCCGGGCCTTCAAGAACCAGCCGGATGCCTTGGCCGAGCTGCTTGAGAATCAGGCTGAATGACCCAGGCTCATCCGTAGAGCAACCGCTCCGCCAGCATCTGCGCCACCCGCGCTGGTGAACGCTTCTCCGCCTGGGCATGGGCAAATACTTCGGTCAGCCGCGTGGGAATGCGCGCCAGGTGTGCGGTGATGGTGCCCAGGTCCTCGCCCCGGTGGGTCAGGGCCACATAGATCAGGCCACCGGCATTGATCACGTAGTCCGGCGCATAGAGGATGCCGCGATTTTCCAGCTGATCCGCCACTTGCAGCGTAGTGAGCTGGTTGTTCGCCGCGCCTGCCACGGCAGCGCAGCGCAACTGCATCACGCTCTGGCCATTGAGCACCGGCCCGACGCCACAGGGGGCAAAGATGTCGCAGGGAGTGCTGATCAGCGCGTCGTTGGTCACAGGATGTGCCCCCAATTGCTCCACGGCCAGGCGCACGCGTCCAGGATCCAGGTCGCTGACCAATAATTCCGCGCCCGCCGCGTGCAACTGTTCGGCCAAGGCATAGCCGACATTGCCCAAGCCTTGCACAGCGATGCGCAGCCCCTCCAGGTTATCGCTGCCCAGACGCGCCATGGACGTGGCGCGAATGCCCGCGAACACACCCATCGCGGCATGCGGCGACGGGTCGCCTGAGGCTGTGGTGCTGGTGACATGGGGTGTGGTCTGGGCGATGCAGTCCATGTCCAGGGTGGAGGTGCCGCTGTCCACGGCGGTGATGAAGCGCCCCTGCAGGGTATCGATGAACCGGCCGAATGCTTCGAACAGCGCGGCGCGGTTTTCCACATGCGGATTGCGCACGATCACCGCTTTGCCGCCCCCCAAAGGCAGGCCCGCCAATGCCGCCTTGTAGCTCATGCCCTGGGCCAGACGGATGGCGTCGGTCATGGCACTTTCATCATCGGCGTAGGGTAGATAGCGACAGCCGCCCATGGCCGGGCCCAACTGCTCGCTATGAATGACCACGACGGCCTTGAGGCCTGTTGGCGGGTCGATGCACAGGTGCAAGGACTGGGTGCGGGTGCTTTGCATGAGCGCGAACATCAACGGGCTCCCCCGAGAGGTGCTCCTTCCAGTATAGGCAGGCCGCCAGGCTCCGAGCCTCTGGCGGACCACTGGACGAAAGCACGCGCCAAGGCTAAAAGATAAGCGTATGCGGAGAGTGCCCATGAACCCACGTCAAGCCTGCCTGGCCTGCCTGGATCGCGAGCCTGTCGCCCTGCTGGAAGCAACGCTGTGGATAGCGGCCGAGCACGACCGGACGGTGGACCCGGCGGCGAGCCTCGCCCAAGTGCACGACTTGCAGCGAGAAATCAGCGCCAACCTGCCAATGCTGCCGCTCCACGAGCTGGCCCAGCCCCTGCTGCGTCAACTCAATGCCCTGGGTTTCGCGCAGGATGAATACCATCCGTTGCGGCCCCAGGTGGCGTTGATGGACAAAGTCTTGCAGCGCCGCCGCGGCCAGCCGTTGACCCTGGCCATCCTCGCCCTGGAACTGGCGCGACGCCTATCGATCCCCCTGGAGGGCGTGAACTTCCCCGGCCACTTCCTGCTGCGTGTGCCCGGGGCCGACCATTTGCTCGATCCTTGTGGCGGACGACGGTTGTACCCCGCCGACTGCCGAGAACTGCTGGCCCGCCAGTTCGGTCCCCATATGCCGTTGAGCGCCGAACACATGCACAGCGCTGCCCCCATGCAGATGCTCCAGCGCCTGTCGCGCAACCTGCGACATCTGCACAGCAGCAACGAAAACGACCTGGCCGCCTTGATCGACGCCGAACGGGTGATGCAACTAGGCCCGGTACTGGCAAGCGACTACCTGGCCCGCGCCACGCTCTACCAGCACCTGGATTGCCCCCAGGCCGAGCGCTATGACTTGGAGCACGCCTTGCTGCTGACCGACGACCCGATCCAGCGTCTGAAATTGAGCGAACGGCTTGGCCAACTCCCGTCGACCAAGCGTTCGATTCACTGAGCCGGGGTGTCCGGCTGGCAGGAGGGATGCGCCTCGGCGAAGGCCGGGTGTGCCTGTGCCAAAGCAGCCACGCGAGCGATGCGTGGATAGCCGCTGAGGTCGACATTGAATCGCTCGGCGGCGTAGAGCTGAGGGACCAGGTAGACATCTGCCAACCCCGGCTCGTCACCGAAGCAGAAGCCTCGATCACCGATCAATTGTTCCACCGCCGCCAGGCCCTGGCCGATCCAGTGGGCGATCCACTGGTTGACCTGGGTATCGTCATGGCCCAACTGACGCAACTGGTTGAGCACGCTGACGTTGTGCAGCGGGTGGACGTCGCAGCCGATGATCGCCGCCACACCCCGCACTTTGGCCCGAGACTCGGCACTGGCCGGCAACAGCGCAGGTTGTGGATAAACCTCTTCGAGGTACTCGATGATCGCCGGTGACTGCACCAGCAACTCCCCGCCATCGGTCCGCAGCGCGGGCACTCGCCCCTGGGGGTTGAGCGCCAGGTAGTGCGCCCCACGCTGCTCGCCCTTGAGCAGGTTGACCGGCAGGGCCTGGTAATCCAGCCCCTTGAGCGCCAGGGCGATGCGTACCCGATACGAGGAAGTGGAACGGTAATAGGTGAACAGCTCCATCGCCCTGACCTCTCAGTTGGCCGAGATGATCTTGCCGCGGCATTCGCCGAAGCCGATGCTCGCCACGCCGTCACGGATGCAGCGGGCACGCAGGATGATCTCGTCGCCGTCCTCCAGGAACTTGCGCACCTCGCCGCTGGCCAGCTCCACCGGATGCTTGCCACCTTCGGTGATCTCCAGAAGGCTGCCGAACGAGCCGGGCGTGGCGCCGGACAGCGTGCCCGAACCGAACAGGTCACCCGGCTGCAACTGGCAACCGTTGACGCTGTGGTGAGCCACCATCTGGGCCACGGTCCAGTACATGCTGCGGGTGTTGCTCAGGGTCAGGCGATGGGCTGGCAGGCCCTGCTCGCGCATCTTCTCGGTAACCAGCAGCACTTCCAGCTCGATATCGAAGGCACCCGCGGCCTGGTCACGCTTGTCCAGCAGGTAGGACAGAGGCTGCGGGTCGCCTTCAGGACGCGGCGCCTGGGCGCAACGGAACGGCTCGAGGGCTTCGGCAGTAACCACCCAGGGCGAGATGCTGGTGATGAAGCTCTTGGACAGGAAGGGGCCCAGTGGCTGGTATTCCCAGGCCTGGATATCGCGCGCGGACCAGTCGTTGAGCAGGCAGTAGCCGGCCACATGCTCAGCGGCGTCGCTCACCGGGATGGGCTGGCCCATGTCGTTGCCTTGGCCGATCCAGATGCCCAATTCCAGCTCGTAGTCCAGGCGCGCACACGGGCCGAAGTTCGGTTCGGTCTGCCCGGCCGGCAGGGTCTGGCCCTTGGGACGGCGCACGTCGGTACCAGAGGGACGGATGGTGGAGGCACGGCCGTGGTAACCGATCGGCACGTATTTGTAGTTGGGCAGCAGCGGGTTGTCCGGGCGGAACAGCTTGCCCACGTTCTTGGCGTGTTCGATGCCTACGTAGAAGTCGGTGTAGTCGCCGATCTTCGCAGGCAGGTGCAGTTGGCAATCGCTGGCCGGATACAGGGCAGCCTTCAAGGCCGCTTGATGCTCGCTGTGCTCGCCCAGCAGCACCATCAAACGCTCGCGCAAGGCCACACGGGCTTCACGGCCCAGGGCGAAGAACGCATTCAGCGCGCCGCCTCGGGTGGCTTCGGCTGCGACCTTGGCCTGGCCGTCGAACAGGCCGGCGCCCAGCACGGCTTCCAGATCGAGGATCGCGTCACCGATGGCTACGCCGCAACGCGGTGCCTGGCCTGGACGGCTGAAGATGCCCAGGGGCAGGTTCTGCAACGGGAAGTCGCTGTGCCCGTTGGCGTGCTCGACCCAGCTACGGGCGATGGCGGTCTGGTTCATGGGTTATCTCCGATTCGGGTTGAAGGTGCTCGGCAAGGTGGCCCAGCAACTATCGTAGTCGGCCTGCAGTTGCGGGCACTCGAGGGCATGACGGCTCGGACGCAGCACCTGGCTGGTCTCGAACATGAATGCCATGGTGTTGTCGATCTTGTGCGGCGCCAGGTCCGCGGCGATGGCCTTCTCGCAGGTTTCGGCGTCTGGCCCGTGGGCGCTCATCACACCGTGCAGCGAGGCACCGCCCGGAAGGAAACCTTCAGCCTTGGCGTCGTAGGCCCCCTGGATCAGGCCCATGAATTCGTTCATCAGGTTGCGGTGGAACCAAGGTGGACGGAAGGTGTTCTCGGCCACCATCCAGCGTGGCGGGAAGATCACGAAGTCCATGTTGGCCATGCCGTGGACGCTGGTCGGCGAGGTGAGCACGGTGAAGATGGAAGGATCGGGATGGTCGAAGCTGACCGTGCCGATGGTATTGAAGCGACGCAGGTCGTACTTATACGGCACGTTGCTGCCGTGCCAGGCGACCACATCCAGCGGCGAGTGCTGCAGTTCGCAGGCCCAGTGTTCGCCGAGGAACTTCTGCACCAGTTGCACTGGCCCGCTGACCTCTTCGTAGCGCGCCACTGGGGTCAGGAAGTCACGCGGGTTGGCCAGGCCATTGCTGCCGATCGGGCCCAGGTCCGGGATGCGCAGCGGGGCACCATGGTTCTCGGCAATGTAGCCACGGGCCTGGCCGTCGAGCAGCTCGACGCGGAACTTCATGCCCCGAGGGATCACGGCGATCTCCAGCGGCTCGACTTCCATCACCCCCAGTTCGGTGGCGATGCGCAGGCGGCCTTGCTCCGGCACCAGTAGCAGTTCGCCGTCGGCATTGAAGAACACCCGTTCCATGGAACGATTGGCACGATAGATGTAGATGCTCACGCCAGCCGGCTTCTCCGAGGCCGAGTTGGCCACCATCGGCAGCCAGCCTTCGATGAAATCGGTGGGCTCGGACGGGATCGGCTGGGGGCTCCAGCGCAGGCGGTTGGGGGTGATCTGGCCCAGCGGGCCGGTCAGCGGTTGACGCTCCAGACGCTCGAAGCGCGGGTGCAGCGCCGAGGGACGAATGCGGTACAGCCAGGTACGACGCAGCTCACTGCGGGCCATGGTGAACGCGGTACCCGAGAGCAGTTCGGCGTACAGGCCGTAAGGGGCTTTCTGTGGGGAGTTCTGCCCGACCGGCAGGGCGCCGGGCAGCGCTTCACTGGCGAACTCGTTGCCGAAGCCGCTCAGGTACTGAAGATCAGGGGAAGAATCGAGATTCATCGGGTGCCTCCGGGCTCGATGAGAGCCGTTGCTGGCAGCTGGCTGCTGGCCCTGTCCGGCGCGTTCCGGTGAGTACTCCAGGCGTTGCAGCGCGTCTGCATTGTTTTTATCGTAATCAGATTACGAATAACGTAATTTGATTGCCGAAAGGCGTCAAGCTATAAAGACGCCCACCTGTCTCCCCTGGATTCCCATCCCATGGCCAAAGCCAGCTCCCCTGCCGACAACGGCAAGCAGAAGGTCCGCTCGGCGGAAGTCGGCACCGACATTCTCAAAGCCCTTGCCGAACTCTCTCCATCCACGTCGCTGTCGCGACTGGCCGAACACGTGGACATGCCGGCGAGCAAGGTGCATCGCTACTTGCAGGCGCTGATCGCCAGCGGCTTCGCCGAGCAGGATCCTGCCACCAACCATTATGGGCTGGGCCGTGAGGCACTGCGGGTGGGCATGGCGGCGCTGGGTAGCATCGACGTGCTGAAGGTCGCGGCGCTGCCCCTGTCGCAACTGCGCGACGAGCTCAACGAAAGCTGTTTCATTGCGGTGTGGGGCAATCAGGGGGCGACGGTGGTTAGCATCGAGCCTGCGGTGCGCGCGGTGACGGTGGTCACGCAGATCGGCTCGGTCCTGCCGCTGCTCAGTTCGTCCACAGGCCTGGTGTTCGCCGCCCACCTGCCCGAACGCGAGACAGTGGAACTGCGCGACCAGGAGCTGGCCGCCATGGACCAGTCATTCAGCGACTACGAGCCCGTGCTGGCCCAGATCCGTGCACGCGGGCTGCATCACGTGCACGGTTTGCTGATGCCCGGCGTGGACGCGCTGTCCGCGCCGGTGTTCAACGCCATGGGCCAGATTGCCGCGGTGATGACGGTGGTCGGTCCGACGTCGATCTTCCATGCCGACGAACAGGGACCGGCGGCGAAGCGCTTGCTGGCGGCGGCAGGCGCCGTCAGCAAGCGTATGGGGTATGAGCCAGAGGCCTAGCTCATGCGTTGAGGTGCCGTCCCTGACCCCGATGGCGGCCTCAGGTGAACTGACGAGGGGCTGATTGCTCTGTGGAAGCAACCAGTTGCGTATACCACGACAACTCTTCCTCGAATCGTTTATTCAACGGTTGGAAAGCACCCGAGCCAAGCTCCTTGAACACCTCATGCCGCTCATAGAACGCTTTGAGTGCCTCGACTTGGTTCTTCACCCATAGACTCAGTGCGGATGACTCCCCAGGAAACAACGTCGACCAGAGTTTGCTGCCTCGATCAACCAGCTGGGTACCATAGAACTTCACCACATCCGTAATCCCGGGCAAGCTGGCGACGGCTCCGAGCAGGGATAACAGTGCTGCCGTCTTATCGCCATCACGCAACGCCGCGAGGCTGCGGTAGAACCCAGCGCCGGCCTTGATGAAGCCCAGAACGATTCGCGCCGGCGGGAACGCCAAGGCGATGACATCCGCCACCAGACCGACCAGCCAGAACACCTCTTGGGTGATACGCCTCGCCGCGCTGTAGGCATCGCGTTTCGCATCGGCCAGCAAGCGCTGTATACGCTGGCGTAGAGCAACCGAAAGATCCCGGATGTTGTACAGCACCTGCAACGACCGGGCGATCCTCGCATTTCCCTTGCTTTCTGACGCATCGGCGAAGTCATCGTTTCGCACGCTCTCATTGAGTTCGCGGATCAACAGTTCATCGTCAATCGAGACATGCGCGTAGACCCAGTCCTGCAGAGCATCGCTTCGCCACTGCTCGACAAAATCCTCGACCGTATAAAGGTACCGCCCACCAGGCCCATCGCTGAGATAGACCAAAGTGCCCTTGGCCTGGGGCGACTGCAGCAGGTACCCACCGACTACAGCGGCCCCGTTGATCTTCAGCATTGCCAATTTGCAATCGTCGACAAAACTGCCCCGATGAAATGCCATGCAGACCGGTTTCAGCCAGTCGGCATGCGCGTCGCTGAGGCGTCCGCTCTGCAGCTCCACCAGACAATCGCGTTGAATTTTCATGCCTGTGATGTGGCGATGCAGCTCCAGCGGCCTGGACTGGGCATCTGCGTCCGGGTCGAGATAACTCTTGCGGATCTCATCGCAGTACCCCTCACCGAGCCTGGCGGCCCGGATGTAACCATCGATCGCTCGGTTGCTCAAATGGGACAGGTCCTGGCCCACGGTCGACGTCAGCCTGGCGAAGTCCCTGAAATTGAAATCCGCGGGGTATCCGCTGGCCACCACTTGGGTCAAGGACTGACGAACGCCATGCTCCAGCTCGACCAGAACGGTATCGGCATCGATCCATCCCTCCTTCTTGCCCGGGAAACGATTGATGCGCTCGCTCACGCGGTCACGGGCATAGGCCATGAACGTCGGCACCTGGGCAGCTGCCTGGTAATCCGTCATCAGCACGCGCAACTCGTGGTCGATGTCGTCCACGCGTCGTTGCAGCGTCCCGTCCGGCCTGGCAGGTACCACCGGCCGGATCTCTTCGAGATCGTCGAGAATCTTCATCACCCTCAACTCGGTCCAGTGCTGGATCACTTGCTGCCAGCCGTCAATGTCCTGCGGATGCAGGGTGATCGTCTCGCGTGACCATTCCTGAGGCAGGCTGGCTATACGCGTCAGATATCGATTCAACGCAGGACGGTCGGCATGGCGGACACGCTCGACGAGGTAGTCGCGCCCCGCAGGCATGGCGGTCAGTGCCCCCAGCGCGAAACTCATCTGCCCAGGTGAGTTGAACGCTTGCAGATCGCCCGCCGGCGACCCGGGCGCATAGAGCACATGGATATCATCGCTGTAGATGTACAGATGATCGGTCAGAAGCATTTCGCCATTGATGGACAACAGGGCCACCGTGATGGTGCTTGTTCCGGAGCGCTGCGCCCATGTGTCCTGTGTGGCCTGCTCGAGCAACCGCACCGCTCTGCGATCAAGGCCCTGGAAGTCCGCCGCCTGCCTGGCGAGTTGCAGCCTGGCATCCAGCGCTCTGCTCAGCAGATAGCGGTTTTCGTCGAGGGCATAGATCTGCTCGACGTGCTCGACATAACCTCGATGCAGTTGTAATTCATTGGCGAGCGACCATACGCCTTGGTCGCCCAGGGCATTGCGCAGGCCCTCGTGCTGGATCGTCATTGCCAGGCGCTTGCCATGGTAAGCACCGCCACAGACCCATTCGAGCAGTGAAACCATTTGCGGCGGCGCATCCGCTGTGAAGTCGTGTCTGACATGCAGTCGTACCTGTTCGGCAGACAATTGCGCAAACCCTTTAGCGGTCAACCAAGCGTCAAGTTGCTGGCTGGCATAGGTGTAGAAGTCACTGTGCTGAGTTTGCTCGGCCAGTTGGCGCTCGGTTTCGTTCACAACCTGATGCAGCTTCGCCAACCGCTCGCGCTCGGCAGGCGACAGGTGTCGCAACCACTGCGGCGCCAGGTCCTTGCGCAAAGCACCGACGGCATCGGCCACGCTTGCTTGGAGTTGTTCGAACAAGGGCACAAGGGCAACGGCACCCTCACCGTTTTCAGGCTCAGCAGCAAGCCCGTCGATGACCAACCGGCGTTGCAGCAACTGCATATCTTCAAGCAGATACACCTCAGGTCGACTCCGCAGCGGCCTCAACACCAGCTCGACGGACGTGGTGTCCGTCAGGGCCGCACGCGCTCGGGCGGGCAGACCCTGTGTCCAGCAATTATCCGCCCGCAGGTAGCGGACTAATGTCTCGACCATACGTTGATGGCTATCGAACCAGACACCGGCCCCCAAGCCGTAGAGGACGAAAGACAGCTCATCGTCATAGGGGTTATCGCACAGCGCCACAAAGCCAGGAATACGCACCAGCTCACCCTCTTTCGTCTTCAGTGAGACGGATGCAAAGACGGGATCAGCGTCTGGCAGCAGAGCTTCGATGTCCTGTCTGGGAGCGCCACGACGCAAGGCACGGGCTCGCACCTGCAGAGTCAGCAACGCCCGAAGCTGTTCATTCAGCAGCGGGGACTGCTCCATCCACCAGTGATCGCTTTTGACCTGCCAATGTTCGTCCAGCCACCGCTCGGGATCGTCGACAGGCGTGACACGAGGCGGCAAGCCGGGCGCAAGCGCAACTTCGGCCTGCATCATCATGGTCAACACGACCAAAGCGCTCAGGACATCCTGGCCAGCGACAGGCGAGACCGTGGAAGGAAAGGTCAAGGGAAAATTCATGACTTCTGTCTCAATGCAATGTAGGAAATCGCAATGTGCAGAAATCAGAAAGAACAAAGCTGATGGAAATGCAGGTGTACTAACCTACGTTCAGACCTGAAGAACCTACTGAAAACGCCGCAATGAGCCTCGAGACGAGGGGAAGGATTATCACCGGCAATGTAAAGGTGAATGTCATAAGGAGGTGTTTTTCCCACCTCGAGATACACCTATTCTTACGGCATTGGATCGGTACGAAGGCGCCCCCCAGCCTTTCGGGCCACCAAGGTTCACCGACGTTGATTTTGAAGCTCCTTGATCTAACGTCTCGATTGGCCGCTGCGATGCAGCGGCCTTTTTTATGCCTGCAACCCCCTAGGACCAGGCCACCTTGCGTGGCGCCTCGATCATCGGCTGTTCACGAAACGACAGGTAATGGCGCAGCACCTGTTGCGGAGCCTCGGTGTGGGGATAGTGCCCAATGCCCGGCAGCGCCACGGTGTCGGGATCGGGTACCAACTGCCGGTAGCGCTCGAGCATCCGCGCGCCTGACAGCGGATCGGCCACGCCATTGATGAAACGCAGCGGTACACATCGTCGCAGCAAGGCGCCCACCCAGCGCTCACGGTGCAGGCGTCGCTCGGGCAGGTAACCGATCAGCTTGTGCAGGATGCGCGTGCCGCGATTGGCAACGATCAGACTCCAATAATCATCCAGGGCACTTTCGCTCGGGTGCGTGCAAGGGCCATAGATATGGCTGACGTTGCGCACCAGGTCATCGCGCCCAAAGCTGCGGGACACCAGCCAGCCTAGGGGGCTGAGCAGCAGCTTTTGCACCAGCAAGACCTGGTAGCACTCTGGGAACAGCCCACTGTTGAGGAATGCGCAGCTGGCGATCTCGATGCGTTGTTCACAGTGGCGCGCCAGCAACTCCTGGGCAACGGTGCCGCCGTAGTCGTGGGCCAGCAAATGCACAGGCTGATCGATGTTCAGATGGGCGAGCAAGGCCTGTTGCAGGTCGGCTTGCTCCATCAGGCTGTAGTCATGGTCCAGCGGCTTGGCCGAGTCGCCAAAGCCGAGCATGTCGCAAGCGACCACACGAAAGCGCTGGGTCAAGGGTACCCACAGGTAGTGCCAATCCCAGCTGGCCGTGGGGAAACCGTGAAGTAGAAGCAGTGGCTCTCCCTGCCCTGCTGTCCAGTAGCGGATGGTCTGGCCCCGAAAGGCAAAACTCTGAGCTCGGGTACGCCAGACGCACAATGGTATTTCGGCCAGTGGCATCAGTGTTGTCCCGGTAGATAAGTGTTGGCGTCATAAGGCAGGGCTGCGTTCATTGCAAGTTACCTCGGCACTTACATGTGCTCTCTATGTCGAGGCTCAGTCTAGCCAGCACACCGGGCGACGAAACTTGCGTTGGCAGCCAGCTTGCTGGCTTTGCGGGTCAGGGGCACGAACGGTCACAGCAGTCTTGCCAACAGGGGGCCGGCGAACAGGTTGAGCAGGCCGGTGAGCACCATGACCAAGCCGGCCACCGAGCCTTCCTCACGGCCCACCTCCTGCGCCCGACTGACCCCGGCGCCATGGGCACCGACGCCAAACAGCGCGCCACGGGCCAGGGGCGTACGCAAAGGCAGCACGCGCAGCAACACGCCCCCGAACATGGCGCCAAGTACGCCGGTGAACATGACGAACACCGCCGTCAGCTCCGGCACGCCGCCCAGGTCTTGGGCCAAGGGCATGGCAAAGGGCGTGGTGATCGAGCGCGGCAACAACGACCGGCTCACCGCATTGTCGAGTGCCAGCAGGTGCGCCAGGCCCCAGGAGCTGGCGATCGAAGCCATGCTACCGGCCAGCATGCCCACTAGCAGCGCCGGCCAATGGCGCGCCAGCATCATCCGCTGCTGCCAGATCGGCACTGCGAAGGCCACGGTCACCGGGCCCAGCACGCCCATCAACCAGTGGGTGTCGCGCGCGTACTCGGCATACGCAGTGTGCAGCGGCACGGCCACCGTCAACAGCAATGCCGGCACCAGAATCAGCGGCGACAGGACATAGCGCCCACTGCGCCGGTACAGCCAGCGGCTGCCCAAGTAAGCAACAAGGGTCAGGACAAGCCAGAACAACGGCATTGGCTCAAGGCTCATGGCGCAGCCTCCAGCGGCAGACCAGTTCCACCGTGACGGCGGTCACCACCATCACCATCAGGGTGCTCACTGCGATCACCAGCAGGATGCGCCAACCCTCGCTGCGCAGCAGGCCACCGTAGTCCAGCAGGCTCATCAGCGCCGGAATGAAAAACAGCAGCATTTCAGCCATCAACCAACCCGCGCCGGCCTGCAAGGTGGCAGGTTTGAGCACGCCGCAGGCGAACAACAGCAGGAGCAAGGCCAAGCCCATCACCCCACCCGGGATCGGCCATCCCAGCCAAGTGGAAAGCTGGCCGCCGAGCAGAAACAAGGCAAGCAGGACCGCCAGCTCGACGAGCAGGCGCAGGTATTTTTTCAGTAAGGCGGGTTTCATTGGGAAGGGTCCTCGGCTGGGGTCCATTCTAGATTTGCCCTGCCTAGGCCAGAAGCGAATTGTTAGACTGATCGCCATTCCAAAACGGAATTCGAAACATGGAATTCAAGCAGCTTCGCAGCTTCATCGAAGTCGTGCACCGCGGGGGCTTCACCCAGGCGGCGCAGACCCTGCACATCAGCCAGTCCGCCGTGAGCAAACAAGTCGCGCAACTCGAGCAGGCCCTAGGTCAGCCCTTGCTGGAGCGCCAAGGCTCGCAATTGCACCTGACCGCCGCCGGGCGCATCGTCCTGGCACGCGGCGAGGCATTGCTGCGCCAGCGCCAGGAGCTGCAAAACGAGCTGGACGATCTCAGCCAGATGGCCCGCGGCGAACTGCGCCTGGGTTTGCCGCTGCTGGGCAGCGATGCGCTGTTCGCCGGTTTGTTCGCCGAATACCGGCGGCGTCACCCGAACATATCGATCCAGCTGATCGAGGGCGGCAGCCGCACGGTGGAACAGGCCGTCAGCAGTGGCGAACTGGAGCTGGGCGGTTGCATCACGCCCACGGACCCGGCGTTCGTGTACCAGCCATTCTGCGATGAGCCGCTCGATGCGCTGTTGCCCCAGGCGCATGCCTTGGCGAAGGAGCTCCAGATCGAGTTGCTGCAGTTGGCGGACACACCATTTCTGCTGTATCAGCGCAGTTTCGTGCTCAATGACCGGCTGCTCGGTGCCTGCCAACAACTAGGCTTCACGCCCAAGGAAGGGGGACGCAGCGGGCAAGCGGACTTTCTGGCCGCACTGGTGGCGGCCGGGCAAGGGGTGGTGCTGCTGCCGCGGGTCGTGGCACGGGCTCTGGAACGTCCAGGCGTGGTGCGGGTGCCATTGAACCCACCGGATCTGCGCTGGGACATCGCGTTCATCTGGCGCCGTGGGGCCTACCTGTCGAAAGCAGCACAGGCGTGGTTGCAGTTGGTGCGCGAACGGCCTGCGTCAGGCCTGTAGCCGCGGCGACGTCCTGTTCGCGGGTAAACCCGCGCCCACAAGGATTGCGTTGAGCTTGTAGGGGTTCACCCGCGAACGGGCCGTGTTAGGTATGCGCCCGTATCAAACCTTGAGCGCCGCCGCCAGCTCAGCCAGCCACGGCTCGGCATCAGCCTCGGGGGTCACGGTCTCGCTGGCATCCAAGCGCAGCATCGGCAGTACTTCCCGCACGCCCAGTTCGGCAAACAGCTCGCGCATCTGCTCGCCACCACCGCAGTAGGTATCGCCATAGCTGGAATCGCCCAAGCCGATCACCGCGCCGGGCAATCCTCGCCAGGCCGCCGGCAGGGTGTCGCGGATCGTGCTGTACAGCGGCATCAGGTTGTCCGGCAGCTCGCCCATGCCAGTGGTGGAGGTCACGGCCAGCAAGGCATCCGGGGCAAAGCCCTGCAGGTCTTGGAGGTTGGCACGGGCGGCATGCCAGGCATCGAAACCGGCGGCTTTGAGCACAGACTCGGCGTGACGGGCGACTTCTTCGGCGGTGCCATACACCGAGCCTGAAATAATGGCGACTTTCATCGGGCAGAGGATTCCGAAACTGAGTGAAAACGTAGGATACTAGCATTCACCCGTGGCAAAAGGCCGCACTCCCACCGAAGTCCCCCGCTTGCCCAAGGCCCGGACATGATCAACGCGCAACTGCTGCAATCGATGATCGATGCGTCGAACGACGGAATCGTGGTCGCCGAACAGGAAGGCGACGACACCATCCTGATCTACGTGAACGCAGCGTTCGAACGCCTGACTGGCTATGCCCGCAACGAAATTCTCTACCAGGACTGCCGCTTCCTGCAGGCCGATGATCGCGACCAACTCGGCCGCGCGCGAATCCGCAGGGCCCTGACCGAAGGCCGGCCATGCCGGGAGGTGCTGCGCAACTACCGCAAAGATGGCAGCGCCTTCTGGAACGAGCTGTCGATCACGCCGGTGCACAACCCCGCCGACCAGCGCACTTATTTCATCGGCATCCAGAAGGACGTCAGCCGTCAGGTAGAACTGGAGCGGGCACTGGCCCAAGCGCAGGCCCGGCTGCACGCGCTGGAATCCGACGAACGTAGCTGAACGAAGCGCTTTGCGCGCGGTCAATCCCCTTGAAGAAATCGCTACCTTCGAGCCCGATCATGCAAGCACATGCCCTCCTGACCCAGGACGAACTGGATTTCATCCAGGACATGCAGCATTCGCCCCAGTTCAATGTGTCCGACTCCATGTCGAGTCTGCTGGTCAATGGCGACCGCCATGTGCAGGAACTGCTCGCCCGCCTGGTGGCTAATGAGCAAGTCACGCTTCAGGCCCAGTACAACAACCAGCAGATCAGCTTCCCGCTGCAGCTGGTCGAAGACGAGTTCCATGCCGTGCATCTGCAGGTGGGTTCGCCTGAAATCTTCGAAGAAGGCCCCACCCCGCGCCCTTGGCGTCTTTCGCTGGAGCAGCCGGCCCCGCTGCTGGATACCCATGGCAAGCAGAGCGGCCTGTGGATCCGGGACATTTCCTCCAAAGGCACCTTGGTGCAAGTGCGGGATCTACCCGAGGCGCCGGTGCGCTTCGCCCTGAACTTCGCCCCCGAGGGCATCGAACCCATCCGCCTCAAAGGCGTGCTGCGCCGGCGCATCGGCCCGGACCTGGCCGCCTACGACCTGTCCCGCAGCCCGGCCGACGACCTCGAGCGCCTGCGCGAGTACATCCTCCAGGCCCATCAGCAGATGCACGCCTAAGTATCCAACTGCCCGGCCAGGTACTGGCGCAAGCGCCTGCGCATCAGGCTGCCTTGCGCGCCAAGGCAGGCGACCGGGCTACCGCCCAGCTGTTCCTGGGCCAGCTCCGCCACCTCCCCCGCCAGCACCACCGGACACCCAACGCCGAGGGTCAGCCGCGCCAGGCGCTTGCCCAGCGCCTGAGTGGGGGGCTGATGGGAGAACATCACCAAGGCATCGGGCGCGAGGCGCTCGCACACCAGCGCCAGCTCCTCCATGGGCTGCCCGGTCGCCAGCACCGTGACGCCCACTTCGTCGCTGCCCAGCAACAGCCCCGCCACCAGCAACTCCAGCTCATGGCATTGGCCCGACAACGGCGCCAGCACCACGCGCTGGCTCCAGGGCCCGCGCGACAGCTGCAGTCTCAGCAGCACCTTGCCTCGCAAAAACTGGTCGAGGAACAACCACTCACTGACCCGGCCAAAACCGCCCTGCCCCGCTCGCAAGCCGCGCCAGACAGGCATGAAGACCTCATCGAACACCGCGTCCAGGGCATGGCAGGCAAACACTTGGTCGAACAACCGTTCCAGTGCCAGGCCATCGAAACGCTGGGTCGCCTCCTGCACCTGGCCGCGCCAGCCGGCCAGCTCCTCGGCATTGCCGGCGCCTTGGCCATCCTGCGTCACGCCCTGATTGCGGGCCAGGATACTGCCCACCTTGCTCACCGCCACGCCACGCTCCAGCCAGCCGAGGATGCTGCGGATATCGTCGATATCGGCCTGGGAATAGAGACGATGGCCACTGTCGGTGCGGGTGGGCTGGATCAACCCGTAGCGGCGCTCCCAGGCGCGCAGGGTCACAGGGTTGACACCGGTCAGCCGGGCCACTTCGCGAATGGGGAACAGCTCTTGGTGTTCCAGGCCGGCCGAGGTGGCCACCTGATCATTGATGTGCACGGACAACGCCTCTTGTTTCAGATTCTGCATTCTACGCCGGGACACTCCGCCAGGTCAGTGCAACCATCCGCCGGCTGACACTGACCGGTCACGAATCCTGAGCGATAATCCGTGCCCGATTCTTGCAAGCCTGCTCGCATCGCCCACCACCCCGGGCGATGTAAGCCTAGGGGCCAGCTACCCGCCAGCCCCGTCGCCAGGAGATACACGATGTCTACCCCTCCCGTCACCCTGATGGTGTCGCGCCGCGCCGCCCATGGCCGTTACCAGGACCTGCTGGCCTGGCTTCATGAAGGCGAGCAGTTGGCCACCGACTTCCCCGGCTATTTGGGCTCGGGCATCCTCGCGCCACCGGCCGAGGGCGATGAGTTCCAGATCATCTTCCGCTTCACCAACGAATCCACTCTGCACGCCTGGGAGCATTCGGCCTCGCGTCGGGCCTGGCTGCAACGTGGCGACGGCCTGTTCGAGCGCCCCAAAGAGAGGCGCGTCAGCGGCCTGGACGACTGGTTCGGCACCAATACAGTGCAAAAACCGCCACGCTGGAAGCAAGCAACCGCCATCTGGCTGGCATTCTTTCCGGTCTCGCTGCTGTTCAACGTGCTGTTCGGCCACTGGCTGGCGCCGCTGGATCTGCTGCCACGGGTACTGATCAGCACCCTGGCCCTGACGCCGGTGATGGTCTATCTGTTCATCCCGCTGTCCACCCGTCTGCTGGCCGGCTGGCTGAACCCAACAGTACCTGCCACCGGCCAGGCATCGCGCGGGCTGCGCAGCCGCTGAGGCGCAGCCGCACAAGAGCGAAACAGTTCGGGTATGCTGGGGCATCAATGCAAGGACAGACAAGTTGACGCCCCGATCATGAACAGCCCAATCCTCGTCACCGGCGCCAGCCAGCGCGTCGGGCTGGCCCTGGCCCTTGAACTGGCACAGGCCGGCCATACGGTGGTCAGTGCCAGCCGCAGCATTCACCCACAAACGCCCCACCCGAACATCGTGCAGTTTCGCGCCGACCTGTGCCAGGAGGCCGACCGCCAGGCGCTGATCGAGTACCTGCAAAGCCATTACGACGGCTTGCGCGCGATCATCCACAACGCCTCGCTGTGGCTGGACGATGGCCTGGACAACCTGCAGACCATGTTCCGCCTGCACGTCGAGGCGCCCTATCACCTCAACCTGGCCCTGGGCGATTTGCTAGGCAAGGTCGAGAAGGCCGACATCATCCACATCTGCGACGAAACTTCCTCACGCGGCAGCAAGAGCCACATCGGCTACGCCGCGACCAAGGCCGCGCTGCAGAACATGGTGCTGTCGTTCGCCGAAAAATACGCGCCGAAGGTGCGCGTCAACGGTATCCTGCCGGGCCTGCTGATCCTCAAGGAAGGTGGCGACGACGCCTACCGCCAGCAGACCCTGAAAAAAGCCCTGCTGGAGTTCGAGCCCGGCGCCCGCCCGCTGATCGAGGCGGTGATGTTCCTGCTCGAAAGCCAATACAGCACCGGCAGCCAGGTGGTCATCAACGGTGGCCGCCACCTGAAGAATCGCATGACCTGAGGGAAGCCCCATGACCCCGCAACAACAGCTCGAACTCGAGGCCGCCGCGTTCCGGCGCCTGGTCGAACACCTGCAAAAGCGCACCGACGTGCAGAACATCGACCTGATGAACCTCTCCGGCTTCTGCCGCAACTGCCTGTCCAAGTGGTACAAGGCCGCCGCCGACGAGCGCCAGATCGACGTCAGCCTGGACGATGCCCGCGAGAAGGTCTACGGCATGCCCTATGCCGATTGGAAAGCCCAGTACCAGAAAGAAGCCAGCGCCGACCAACAAGCGGCGTTCGAAAAAGGAAAGCCACGTGACTGATCTGTCCACCCTGCGTAACAGCCTCGCCAGCGGCGAGCATGTTTTCGCCGACACCCTGGCGTTCATCGCCGCGAACTACAGCTACCAGCCCCAGGCCTTCAGCAATGGTGGCGTCGAGAACGCCGCCGGCCAGAACGAAGGCTCGTGCAAGACCCTGGGCCTGGCCCTGCTCGAAGGCTTGAGCGACCAGGAAGCCTTGTTGGCGTTCGGCGAGCACTACCGCAGCGTGCTGGCCACCCCCGAAGGCAGCGACCATGGCAACATCCGTGCACTGATCAAGCACGGGCTGGCCGGCGTCACCTTCGCCGAGCAGCCGCTCAAGCGTAACGCCTGATATCGCCGGGGCCGCTTTGCGGCCCAGGCCACCTCAGCTGATGATCCGTCCCGGTACCGCTTCAGGCAGCCTGCCCTGCTGCAACCAGGCCAGGGCAATCGGCCAGAGCGTCTCGCGGAAGCGGTCATGGAAGAACGCGAAATGCCCGATCTGCGCGACCGAGATATCTCCAGGCGCCAACCGCAGGTGCCGCCGCTCGGCGTGCTGCAGGTAGCCCAGTAACCGCTCGGTCGCCGCCACGGTCCCGAACGGGTCGTCCGTGAGGCTGATCGCCAACGTCGCGGCCTGCACCTGGGCGAACGGCAATTGCGCCAGTGTCCGCCCGCTCGGACGTTGCTCGTAGCGCGGCGTGCGAGTGGTCCAGTCGTGCACCACACCCGCCGGCGTGTCCTCCATCCAGCCCAGGCGCTTGCCCGGGAAATACCCGCACAGTCGGGTCAGCAACGGCATCACCACGTGCCATTTACCTACCAGCCGCCAGCGCTCGTTCGCCGCGTAGTCGCGCCAGTAAGCGAACTGTGCGCCGACCATCACCACCCGCCGTACCCGCCCGCTGGACGGCGCGAGCCCTACTGCACAGCCGCCGAAACTGTGCGCCACCACATCCACCGGCTGGCCCGCGAAGCGCTCGGCGGCCAACTGCAGCATCGCCTCGAAGTCCAGCCGCCCCCAGTCGCTCCACGACGCCTTGAAGCCGCGCAGCGAAGCCGGCCGCGACTCGCCGATGCCCCGGTAGTCGTAGGTCAGCACGTCGAAGCCCTGGGCGAACAGGTAGTCGGCAAAACGCGAGTAGTAACGGCAGCGCACCGAGGTGGCGGCATTGATGATCACCAGCGGGCGCTGGGGGTCGGGGGAAGCGTGGCGCCAGAGGAAGCCTCCGAGGCTGTAGCCGTCGGCGGTACTGTGGCGAAAGGCGGTGGCGG
This sequence comes from Pseudomonas sp. CK-NBRI-02, assembly GCF_008124495.1. NCBI lineage: Bacteria > Pseudomonadati > Pseudomonadota > Gammaproteobacteria > Pseudomonadales > Pseudomonadaceae > Pseudomonas > Pseudomonas sp. CK-NBRI-02. The sequence continues at coordinate 19,726 of NZ_VSJH01000022.1, forward strand.
GCTGGGTCAGGCTGCTCATGACGCGCTCCCTGCAGTGGTGCGCCAACGCTAGCAAAAAAAGCGTCTTCAGCCATCCCCTAGCAGGAGCCGCTGCGCAGCCCGTCGCAGGCTACACCTGCTCCCACGGAGCCCGCGCAACACCTGGAAGGCGCTGCGCGTGTGGGCACTGGCGAAGCCTGCGAGAGGGCTTGCAGGCTTCAGCGAGTATCGCCCCAACGGTGGGGCGACAGGCTTACAGCTCGATGCAGTCGAACTTCACATCGGTGGCGACGTCTTCGTCGTAGTTGACGTCAGCACGCTCGAAGCCGAACAGATTGAGGAACTGCTTCTTGTAACCGGCATAGTCGGTCAGCTGGAACAGGTTCTCGGTGGTCACTTGCGGCCACAGGGCCTTGCAGGCGTCCTGAACGTCGTCGCGCAGTTCCCAGTCGTCCAGACGCAGGCGGGCCTTCTCGTCCACCGGCATCGGTGCGCCGTCGGCGCGGTACATGCGGTCGCGGAACATGCGGTCCAGCTGGTCCTGGGTGCCTTCGTGAACGCCCTTCTCCTGCATGATCTTGAAGACCATCGACAAGTACAGCGGCATCACCGGAATGGCCGAGCTGGCCTGGGTGACCACCGACTTGAGCACCGCTACGTTGGCGCCGCCCTTGATTTCGCTGGCCAGCTTCTTGTCCAGGCGCAGGGCGGTTTCGTCCAGGTCCTGCTTGGCCTGACCCAGGGCGCCGTGCCAGTAGATCGGCCAGGTGATTTCGGTGCCGATGTAGCTGAAAGCCACGGTGCGTGCGCCTTCGGCCAGCACGTCGGCTTGGCTCAGGGCGTCGATCCACAGCTGCCAGTCCTGGCCACCCATGACGGTGACGGTGTCGGCGATTTCCTGCTCGGTGGCCGGCTCGATGCTGGCCTCGATGATGGTGTCCTTGTTGGTGTCGATGGCGGTCGACTTGTACGGCTGGCCGATCGGCTTGAGTGCCGAGCGCACCAGTTCACCGGTCTGCGGCAGCTTGCGTACGGGCGAGGCCAGGGAGTAGACGACCAGGTCGACCTTGCCGCCCATTTCGTTCTTGATCAGCTCGATGACCTTGGCGCGGGCTTCGTCGGAGAAGGCATCGCCGTTGATCGACTTGCTGTACAGGCTGGCTTGCTTGGCGAACTTGTCGAAGGCAGCGGCGTTGTACCAACCCGCGGTACCGGCCTTGGTCTCGGTGCCCGGCTTTTCGAAGAACACGCCCAGAGTGTCGGCCTTGAAGCCGAAGGCTGCGGTGATGCGTGCCGCCAGGCCGTAGCCGCTGGATGCGCCGATGACCAAGACCTTCTTCGGACCATCCTCGCGCACGCCCAGCTTGCGGGTGGCTTCGATCTGGTCACGGACGTTGAGCTCGCAGCCCTTCGGGTGAGTCGTGGTGCAGATGAAACCGCGAACCTTAGGATGAATGATGGCCAATGTCTGTACCTCTTCAGGTTTGTGCCGAGGAAGCGCGCCGCAGGGGACGGTTCCGTTTGATCAGAGGGTGAGACTACCCCCGCAGGTTATCCGACACATATTACGGGGGTGATTGGCGCGATTCAAAAACAACCTGGCGCTCAGGCGTGCAGTCATCGCGGGTCTTGGGGCTGACGCCGTCGCCCGGTGAGCATCGACAGGGGCAGGTTTTCCTTCAGGCGCAGGCTTTCGACCAGTGCCGCGAGCAGGTGCACGCAGACCAGCGCCAGCAGCGCGTTGGCCAGGAAGCTGTGCACATCGTTGGGCCAATCGACGCCCCACAGGGCATCCACCTCCTGGGACAACCAGCCGGTCACTCCCAGCCCCACGACGCAGGCGAGCATCAGCACCATCACCAGTGCGCCGATCGGCGTATGACCCAGCCGCTGGTAATGCTCACCCCGCCGCAAGGCCCGGGCATGCGCCGCAAGGCGCGTCGGGGTCGGCCAGAAGTCCGCCCAGCGCGCACTGCGCGGCCCGACGAAGCCCCACACCAGGCGCACGATCACAACACCGAGTGCGTAGTAGCCCAACCACTGGTGCCAGTCGTCACCTTCCTCGTTGAAGAACGAGTTGGCGAAGAACACGAACACCAGCGACCAGTGGCAGCACCTGAGCAAGGGGTCCCAGAGCCGCACGCTGGCCATCAGTCATGGATCTCGCTCTTGACCGCCTTGCCGCTCACCGGGTCGTGGTAGATCTCGACCTTGCGTCCGTCCTTGTCGAAGCCGTAGATCTCGTAGCAGTTGCCCTTGGTGATCTTGAACTTGTTGATGCGGTAACCCTGCTCCTTGAGCTGGGCCTGGAACTGGTCGGCGTCCTGCCAGGTGCTGCGCTCGGCAGTGGTGCACTTGGGTTCGGCGAAGGCGCTGGCACTGGCGAAAATCAAGGCAGTGGCGATCAGGATCTGGCGCATGACGGGAAGCTCCGTTTTGTTTTTGGAAACCGCAGTGTGCGACGCGAAGCTGAAGCCAAGCTTAGTGCCAGCGGCCTTTGGACGCCCTGAAACGACTCCATTGATTTGAATTTCAGATCAATGCAAAAGAAAAACAAACTTAACAAATGAACCAAACCCGCCGATGCTGCCGGTAATACGCCGAGCCGGCGTCCACCCCTTGCACGGAGAACAACAAGATGAACGACGTGGTCATCGTCGCCGCCACCCGTACCGCCATCGGCAGCTTCCAGGGTGCCCTGGCCAATGTGCCCGCTGTGGACCTGGGCGCCGCCGTCATCAAGCGCCTGCTGGAGCAGACCCAACTGGACCCGGCCCAGGTCGACGAAGTGATACTCGGCCAGGTGCTGACCGCCGGCGCCGGCCAGAACCCGGCGCGCCAGGCCGCGATCAAGGCCGGCCTGCCCTACAGCGTGCCCGCCCTGACCCTGAACAAGGTCTGCGGCTCGGGCCTCAAGGCCCTGCACCTGGCTGCCCAGGCCATCCGCTGCGGCGATGCCGAGGTGGTGATCGCCGGTGGCCAGGAGAACATGAGCCTTGCGCCCTACGTCCTGCCCTCGGCCCGTACCGGCCAGCGCATGGGCCACGGCCAACTGGTCGACACCATGATCACCGACGGCCTGTGGGATGCCTTCAACGACTACCACATGGGCATCACCGCCGAGAACCTGGTGGAAAAATACAGCCTCACCCGCGAGCAGCAGGACGCCTTTGCCGCCGAGTCCCAGCGCAAGGCGGTGGCCGCCATCGAGGCGGGCCGCTTCAAGGATGAGATCACCCCGATCGTCCTGCCGCAGAAAAAAGGCGAGCCGCTGGTGTTCGACACCGACGAGCAACCGCGCCCCGGCACCACCGCCGAAGCCCTGGGTAAACTGCGCCCGGCCTTCAAGAAAGACGGCAGCGTCACCGCCGGCAACGCCTCCAGCCTCAACGACGGCGCCGCCGCCGTGCTGCTGATGAGCGCGAACAAGGCCAAGGCCCTGGGCCTGCCGGTGCTGGCGAAGATCAGCGCCTACGCCAGTGCAGGCGTGGACCCGGCGATCATGGGCATCGGCCCTGTCTCGGCTACCCAGCGCTGCCTGGACAAAGCCGGCTGGCAACTGGGCGAGCTGGACCTGATCGAGGCCAACGAAGCCTTCGCCGCCCAGGCCCTGGCCGTGGGCAAGGCGCTGGAGTGGAACGCCGAGCGCGTCAACGTCAACGGCGGCGCCATCGCCCTGGGCCACCCCATCGGTGCTTCGGGCTGCCGCGTGCTGGTGACCCTGCTGCACGAAATGATCAAGCGTGACGCCAAGAAAGGCCTGGCGACGTTGTGCATCGGCGGCGGGCAAGGCGTGGCACTGGCGATCGAACGCTGATCCATCGCCCGGGGGGCGCAGAGCGCCCCCTATGGCCTGGGCCTCACACCTTGCCCTTGGCCTGCTTCACATCGCTCGCCAGGCCACCCGAGGCCCCCGCAATGGTGGCGCCTGCACCCGGCAGCACCTGGGTCACGGTTTGCGTCACGGAGCTCTGCACATGGCGGGTGTACTCGGCCACTTGAACGCCCGCGCGCATATGGGCCGAGACCGTCTGGGGCGTCAGTATCGTGCGGGTGAAGGTCGAGCTGACAGTGCGGAACAGATTGCCCAGCGCCGAGACGATGGACACGATGGTCAGCACCACGAACGGAATCGACAGCCACATGATGCTCATCTTGAACAGCGCCAGCTCCGTGCCCAGCCCCTGTAGGCGGCGGCAGTACTGCACGCACACGCACAGATAGATCATCGCCAAGACCGAGATGGCCAGCAGGTCACGCACATCGAACGCCACCCGTGCCGTCAGCAGCCCATAGATCAGCGCACTGACCAGCACGTCCGGCACCAGGACCTTGAGCCCCTCCACCGCCTTGGCGATGTTGTAGAGCACAAAGCCAATGAGCACGATCCAGCCCAACACCGGCACGAAGCTGAAAGCGATCACCAACAGCGACAGCAAGATGCCCTGCAGCATCCCGTGATAGAGCTTGTGGCGGATGAGGTAGAACACGAAGTAGCCAAACGAGAAGGCGGCAATCGCGAGCAATGAAGCGATCATCAGCTCACGATCGAGGAAAAAACTCGGGAAGCCGACGGCGATCATGAACGCCAGGCACAGGTATCCGCTCTTTTGCATCGAACAATCATCCATGGGGGGAGGCCGCGATCGGTGGGGTGCCTCCATCGCGGGCATGGATGCTACTAATGTGCCACTACCCTGTCGAGCGCGACTTCGTCTCTCGTGCCGGCACAAAAAAACGCTACATCCATCACGATGTAGCGTCAGCTCAGGGTTCGAATCAGGCCAGTGCCGTACGGCGCAACTCCCGGGCCGCGGCCACCATGTTGACCAGCGCCGCCTCGGTCTCCAGCCAGGCACGGGTCTTCAGGCCGCAGTCCGGGTTGACCCACAGGCGCTCGGCGGGGATACGCTGGGCCGCCTTGTTCAGCAGCCCGATGATGTCGTCCTTGCTCGGCACGCGCGGTGAGTGGATGTCGTACACGCCAGGGCCGATCTCGTTCGGGTAGTCGAAGCGCTCGAAGGCCTCCAGCAGCTCCATGTCCGAACGCGAGGTCTCGATGGTGATCACATCGGCGTCCATGGCCGCGATCGACTCGATCACATCGTTGAACTCGCTGTAGCACATGTGGGTGTGGATCTGCGTCTCGTCACGCACGCCCGAGGCGCAGAGGCGGAAGGCTTCGGTGGCCCATTCCAGATAGTGCGGCCAGGCGCCACGGCGCAGCGGCAGGCCTTCGCGGAAGGCGGCTTCGTCGATCTGCACGATCTTGATGCCCGCCGCCTCCAAGTCCAGCACCTCGTCGCGGATCGCCAATGCCAGCTGGCGGGCCTGGACTTCGCGGCTCACATCCTCCCGTGGGAAGGACCACATCAGCAGGGTCACAGGGCCCGTCAGCATGCCCTTCATCACCTTGTCGGTCAGGCCCTGGGCGTACTGGATCCAGCCGACAGTCATGGCCTTCGGCCGGCTCAGGTCGCCGAAGATCACCGCCGGCTTCACGCAGCGCGAGCCATAGCTCTGCACCCAGCCGAAGCGGGTGAAAGCGTAGCCCTCGAGCTGCTCGGCGAAGTACTCGACCATGTCGTTGCGCTCGGCCTCGCCGTGCACCAGCACATCCAGGCCGAGGTGTTCCTGGATCTGCACGGCATGGCGGATCTCGCTCTGCATGGCTTCGACATAGTCGGCCTCGGTCAGCGTGCCCTGCTTGAACGCCTGGCGCGCCAGGCGGATCGCAGAAGTCTGTGGGAACGAGCCAATGGTCGTGGTGGGAAACGCCGGCAGATCGAGCCCCGCCCGCTGCTTGGCGATGCGCTGCGCGAAGGGCGACTGACGCTGGCTGTCCTTGGGCTGGATCGCCGCTACGCGAGCCTGTACCGCCGGCTTGTGGATGCGCGGCGAGGTGGCGCGGCTGGCCTGTACGGCGCGGCTCTGGGCCAGCGCCGCGATCACCTCATCGGCCTCGGGCGTGTTGATCGCCTTGGCCAGCAACGCCACTTCCTGGCACTTCTGCACGGCGAAGGCCAGCCAGCTCTTGAGCTCGGCATCGAGCTGATCTTCGCGGGCCAGGTCCACCGGGCTGTGCAGCAGCGAGCACGACGGCGCCACCCACAGGCGATCGCCCAGGCGCTCGGCGGCGTAACGCAGCACGTCCAAGGCCTTGTCCAGGTCGCAGCGCCACACATTGCGGCCGTTGACCACGCCCAGGGAGAGGATCTTGTAGGCCGGCAGGCGGTCGAGGATGGTCGGGAACTGCTCCGGCGCCCGCACCAGGTCGATGTGCAGGCCATCGACCGGCAGGTTGGCCGCCAGGCCCAGGTTGTCTTCCAGGCCGCCAAAGTAGGTGGCGACCAACTTTTTCAGCGGCGCGCGCTGCAGGATGTTGTAGACGCGCTCGTAGGCGTTCTTCCAATCCTGAGGCAGATCCAGCGCCAGGATCGGCTCGTCGATCTGCACCCACTCCACACCTTGGGCGGCCAGGCGGTTGAAGATCTGGTCGTACAGCGGCAACAGGCGATCCACCAGCTCGAGCTTGTCGAAATCGGCGCCCTTGGTCTTGCCCAACCACAGGTAGGTCAGTGGGCCGATCACCACCGGCTTGACTGCGTGGCCCAGGGCCTTGGCCTCGTCCACTTCCTCGAACAACTGCTCCCAGCTCAGGGCGAACGCTTGGTCAGCGGTGAACTCCGGGACCAGGTAGTGGTAGTTGGTGTCGAACCATTTGGTCATTTCCTGGGCGTGGCCACCGCCACAGCAGCTGTCGCTGACGCCTCGCGCCATGGCGAACAGGGTGTTCAGGGTCGGCTTGGCCCCCTCGTGGCCAGCGAAGCGGGCCGGGATCACGCCGAAGGTCAGCGAATGGGTCAGCACCTGGTCGTACCAAGCGAAATCGCCGACCGGCAGCAGCTCGATCCCCGCGTCCTTCTGCACCTGCCAGTGGGCGGCCCGCAGCGCCTGGCCCACGGCGCGCAGGCCGGCTTCGTCCAGCTCGCCCTTCCAGAACGCCTCCTGGGCCTTCTTCAGTTCGCGGTCCCGACCGATACGCGGAAAGCCCAGGTTGTGCGCCAGTGCCATGTCTTATCCCTCAGAAATCTTGAAATTGAATGAGGGAATTTTCCCGGCTGAGCCATTGTGAGACAAACTCATTAAATTTGAGATCAACTCAAGAATTGCTCATGATCGTCGAACAGGTCGAGCGCAACAAGGACCCGCGAAAGGGCCAGCACAACCACCTCGAATGTCTCTTTCAGCGCATTTCCCTACGCAACCGGACATGACCCAACCCTCGCCCTGCCCCACAATGCCACCGTGCCCCAACCCGATATCCGAGCGCCCATGAGCCAGCTGAAAACCGCGCTGCACGACAACACCTTCGTCTGCATCATGGAGTTCGTGCCCAAGTCCTCCAGCGAGCGCTTCGCCAGCCTCGAAGCCCTCATGGCGCGCCAGCACCTGTGCGGCTGGCCCATGACCATGGCCATCGCCGACCGGGTCGGTAGCCCCTTCGAAATGTCGCCGCTGGAGGCCTATTCAAGCTTCAGGCAACCCCTGCCGGCCCTGTTGCACTTCTCCGGCAAGGACCGCGAGCGCCACCACTTGCTGGAGCAGTTGCAGCAGATGGACGCCGCCGGCCTCGACCAACTGCTGTTGCTCACCGGCGACCGCCTGCCCGGCCACGTCCCCGGCCAGCGCCCAGTGCGCTACCTGGAATCCATCGCTGCCCTGCAGACCGTGCGCCAGGCACGCCCCGGCTGGCTGCTCGGCGCCGGCATGCACCCGTTCAAGTACCGCGAAGAAGAAGGCGGCGCCCAATACTTCAAGGCCGAAAAGAAGCTCGCCGCCGGCGCGGACTTTCTGGCCCTGCAACTGGGCTATGACGCCAGCAAGCACCTCGAAGCCATCCAGTGGATGCGCCGCCAGCCCCACCCCAAGCCACTCACGGCCTGCGTGATGGGCCTCACCCTGGGGCGCGCGAAGATCTTCGAGCACGTCGCCGGCATCGTCGTCACCCCGTCCATGCACGATGTGCTCGCCGCCGAAGCCGAGGTCTCCAAGGCCCACGCCCAAGCCCGCAGCCTCGAACGCCTGGCCCTGCAGATCATCGGCCTGCGCCTGATGGGCTATGCCGGCATCCACCTCTCCGGCATCCACGACCTGGAGCAGCTGGACGCCCTGGAGCGCAGCCTCGAACACTGGCAGGCACGCCTGCACTCACTGGAACAATGGGCCCCGGCCTGGCGAGCGTGCTGGCAGATGCCCGGCCTGCCGGATGTCACCTTCCATCCGCCCGGCGCCAACTGGCGATTGGGCGAATCCCAGGTCAGCGCCTCGCCCAAGGAGACCGCGCGCTATCACCTGCTGCACGGCCTGCATTCACTGCTGTTCAGCCGCCGCAACCCACTGAGCCAGGCCTTCGGCTGGGCCGTGCAACGCCCGGTGTGGAACACCCCAACCGGCGCCCGCGTGCTCCATCGCCTGGAACGCAGTGCGAAAAGGCCTCTGGTCGGGTGCGACACCTGCGGTACCTGCCGCCTGGAAGACACCCTCTACATCTGCCCGGAAACCTGCCCCAAAGGCCTGGCCAACGGCCCCTGCGGCGGCACCACGCTCAACCGCTGCGAGTTCGGCGATCGCGAGTGCATCCACAGCGTGAAGTACCGCACCGCCAAGGCCGTCCGGCAAACCGCTGTGCTCACCGAACGCCTGATCCCCTGCATCGACGCCGACACCCGCCACCGCAGCTCCTGGCCCACCTGGTTCCAAGCCCCCGCCGCGACCACCACCATCGCCAAGCCCTGTGGCAGTGGCCTTGCGCCGCAGTCGGTCACCGAGGCCACCCTCAAAGCACCTGCCCTGCACGCCAGCGAAGTGCCCGAGCTGGACAACTGAACCCACGGCGATTGGGCCCAAAGGTGGCCCTGCCCGCCCACCCCACTTACACTCACCGGCCATCAGGACAGCCAACGCAGTTCAAGGACCGGCATGAACGAAACGCTCTACGAAGCCAACAAACTCGCCGACCTGATCGCCCAACGCCAACTGATCACCTACGACGTGGTGGAGCAAACGACCAAACACCCGGTACTCGCCAAACCCTTGCCGGTGTACGAGCAAGACTTTCGCCGCGTGCTGATGAGCGTCATGGCCAAGGACCGCCGCGCCGTGGAAATCGTGGCAAACCCCGAGCAGTTCACCCATGAGCCCAAGGCGACCTGCAACAGCATGGTCCTGCTCTACGACACCATCCTTTCACTGCCGGACTCCGCCCTATTGGCCGGCCTGCTGCGCAGCATGGCCGCAGACGTGGCCAATGCGCAGTAACGAACAGTGGCCATCGGCAGTCATGCGCGGCACGTCCCCTGTGGGAGCGGGTTTACCCGCGAAGAGAACACCACCGCTCCCCAACCGCCGCACTCACTTATCCACAGCCCAAACAAAAGCCGCGTCCTGACAACAAGACGCGGCTTCAATCAAGCATCACGGGCTAACTGCCTACGCGCTCCTCATCGCCCAGCAACTTGCCACACTGCTCACTGGCCAACCGGCTGATGATCTTGATCGCCTGATGAATCCCCGCCGAGGCACGAAAGCTCAGTTGGGGTTCGTGCTCGCACTCCAGTTGCTCGTCGCGCTGCATCAGCGATTCGCCGAGCAGTTCGAGGGTCCAGACGTAGCTTTGTAGGGTGGTGAGGCGTTCGTGGTCAGTCATGGGGCACCTGCCTTGGGGCTGGCGTTGGGTTGCCCTGGGTGTGGATGGGGTAGAAGCGGTGGGAAGCCCGAGGAGTTGGGCGGTGGAGAGCGGATGCGAGGATCCGGAACAGACTTGTGATGGTCATGCATGAGGTCCTTTTCATTTGAAGCACCACGCCAACCGTCGCCAAACGATTAGGGTGGCAGCTGTACGCAGGTTGGCGAACCGAGGAAAAGGAACTCGGCAGACCCGAAGGTCTCCCACGCACAGCCGCCATTACACGAGACTGCGGGCACAAAAAAAGCGCCTGCAATCGTGATCTGGGCGCCATTGCGCCTTTTCGTTCGGGTCGCCAAACCCGGACGCGGAATTTGCCGCGACCGGGGGAATTTATCCCTGCGGCTCGATCAGCGCAAGGACTGGGCTTTGATCTGAAAGGTATTGCTACGAAATCCCATCCCGCCCGGCCATAACCCGACGGATAGCCATACCGTTGGGTACAGAAACGTCATTGAAACGATGAGTGGTTAGGGCTGAAATCCAGCAAGACGGCATAATGGCATCGCATTTTTTACGACCCCCACCACCACCCCGCCGTCGCGAGCCCCTTTGTAATGAATACCCAAACACGCTACTCGATCATCCTGGAACACAGCGCCGAGGTCCTCCTCGAAAACGCCTCCATGGCCCAGGTGGAAGCGTTTTGGGATGACAACGATGAGCGGTATTTCGGGTTGCGGATTGAAGATGAGCGCAGCGCTCATGCGCGGGTGATTGTTACGGATGAAGTGCCGGATGAGGAAGAGGATGGGGTTGTGGTGCTCTGTGCCTGATAGGTGGCTCCAAAATCCTTCACTAGAATTCTCGAATGTGCCGCACCGGGGCAGTTTCAGGCTTGATAGCCTTCAAACTTCCAAGCGTAAAATCGTACTAATTAACCTGCAAGCTCAGGCCAACTAGCCCCTTCATATTTCGATATATCCTTGATTTCACGTCATTTGTTTCTGCCCGTTTACAGCAAGATCCGGCAGGAAGCTTCGGATCGAAAGACTTCGCACGGCGATGACCAGTTTGGGTTTTAAGTTGCCGTTCACGACCGGCCGCTTTCGCCCCTTAGCGGTCATTCGCGGGCGACAGATACCGGCCAGAAGCAGCCACTGAGTATCCTGGGCGTCTTAGGTGATGCCGGTCATAAAAGCCGAAATCTAGCTGCGCTCAACAAGATCTATCAGGCGCAAATAACGTGGATCTGATGTCAGGTTAGGTTCGGTTTCCGCAATCAGTGCTAGCACCTTCGGTAGCTCATATGACGGACGGGTGAGAACCTGAGGTGTAGCTCTGTTCATCAAATCCAGCGTCGTTTCAGGGAATAGAACGGTAATCGGCATTTCATCACGGATCTCTCGGGTGAACCGGTAGAACGGATAGTCATTTGTCTCCACCGGTACCACAAACTTCTTCATCGCCTCGTAGACGATTGGAAAACTATCGCCGGTGTCCACAAGCAAGCCAATCCACGACCTCATCGATGCAGCAGTCCTATATCGACGCTCTCTCGGCCAATCCTCATTGATTAAGGGGATGACGTGTTCGGCCCAACCATTCTCGTTTTCCTTTCCAACTAGACCCAACCAGAAAATGAATCGATTCCGAGTTTCATCAGACATTGCCCGCAAAACCGAACGCATTTCAACTTGTGAGAGACCGCCCTGCTCATTCGGGTGAAATACCCGCATGAAGCCCAGCCATTGTGCGGCTATGTTTGAGAGCTCTTGGTTCCATGAAAAGCCTTCGATCCACGGAAAAAGACGAAGCAGAAGCGGTTTTATGATTGCGGCCAATGGCGGCCATGGCCCCCGCCCAAAATGAAGAAACCCGTTCCACGCAGGTTCCGAAGCAGGATGATCAAATTCCAACATTGGAATAAGACGCCCCACAGTCCAGACGGGATCAACGAACATGAGCCAGTTCAGTCTTCTGCTCACTATCGACACCGCATGATCCGAATCCTCACCAGGTGCCGAAAAAAGGCGCTCTATACGAAGCTTGATGTGATCAGGGATGAGTGATCCAGCCTCTTTCTCCTCCCTGGACACTGCATGAAACAGAGCCTCAGTACACATGCCAACGGGGCCGTTGATTGCGTGGTCGAGTGTACGTCGGGACCGTTGAATGACTTGCCCTCCTTGACGGACTTCGCCAATCCCGCTCTTCGCTGCGTCTGCTCCACCGCTTAGAATGCCACCCACAATGTGATCGCAGACTGCCCAACCGAGACCATCATCAAACTTAAGGGTCGCGACCAAGTTTTTCTCGAGCCACCGGCCCAAGGTATGACGCAGCTTGGCGATAACCGCATTCGGGAGTCGCGCTACTCGATTTAGAAATACCCGTCTAAGTCTCGGCGGGATGTCTGCGGGAAGTTCATCTATCATCGAGGACCAGAACGCCTCTGGGTAGTCATCAGCCTTTCCTGCAATCGTCAGCGCAGACAATGCCTTGCGCGGATTGGCTTTCACTAAACCAGTAAAGGGCCGCTTCTCGGTGAGGCTGCCTAAATCGCGTTTAAGGTCTCCCTTCGCCGTGGCTATGACCTGATTCACTGGAATGCTCATAAGCTCGTCGGCGGTTTCGTCTGTGCGAACCCAGCCTGCTTGTGAACCCCATTTAGTCACCGTCGAGGTCGCCCAATCGTCGTCCCATTCAGAAATGCCCCTGATTATTCCGGCAAGCCGCTCCCTATAGTTCTCCGTGAGATCACAACCCTTAATTTCGAGATACCGAGCATATCGGGCGATGAGCCTATCCCGCAGATCATGGTGTTGGTCTTCAGTCAAATGGGAAAGCTGATCAGGGCCCGAGAGGATCCGATCGGTAATTTGGTCTCGGCGCTCCTGAGAGAACTCTCTCCACCGATCCGCCAACAAGAAAAGAAGCTCTCTGGCTGCATCACGGCTCCAAAAGGCCTCTTGATCGAAGGCCAATATCGAGCTGGCAACAAAGTCAGCATCAAAAACCGTTGTCTTGTTGAACGCGTAAAGCTTGAGCTTCCGGAAAAAGAACTGATCTGTCTCGGGCCAGACCATTGCATAGGCATTCGCCAGCTCTGGGTTAAGGTCAGTCATTCGGTCGAAGAGCTCGATGAACCAAGTCGTAATCTCTGCGTCTTCGGTCCTACGCTCTATACCGACGACCTCTCGGTCCGGATAGCAAGTTGGGGTCTCAACGTAGACTGGCTCGATATCAACAAGGAGACCGGAGGCAATCTTTAGCTGCTCCTGCAGGATGGAAACTACCGCTGGCAACATATCGTCTGGGATTTCTAGAACCTCGTTATGCCGGTCAAGGAACTTGACGTCGAACTCACCGAGGTCACTGAGGTGAATTTCCTCCCATGTTGAAGATGGTGGTTTGGATTGCGCTAAGCCAAATGGCGAGCGGATATCAACTCTGGGCAGGGTTACTCGCCTGAACTCTCGAAGGACGCTGGGTCCCCAGCCCTCTTTCGCTATCAGCTTCTTCAGACTGAACCAGTCGCCATTGATTTGACGATTGCGAGAGTCTCGATGGTGCTCAAGAATCAGACGCCAAGTGTGTCGAGCTCGCTTGTGAAGATCCGTCCCGTGCTCTATCTGCCAGTCAATCTCATGCAGCAATCGCGGGTGAAGTCCGTTTTTCCGAATCGCCCACCACGCAAGCACAGGGCTATCAAGCGACTTTCCGACCCAAGTCATGAGATGACCTAGCCTTTTCGGGACCGCCTCGAAGCCCTCGGGCTGCCGGTCACCCAATCGATGGACATCATGCGGGCTATCGTCCTCATCACGCCAGATAAGGAGATTGTCGTTGCTGACACCCAGTCTTCGATCATCCTCAGTGAGCCCCAGCAGATCGTCATCAAGTCCATAAGCGGCGCTAGGGTCGAAAGTTTCTGCATCAGCACCATAGCTGCGGCTCTGTTTGGCTGATCGGATATTCGCATCCATTACACACACCCATTCCGGGTGAGGTGCTGGGTCAGCCTCCGAAAACAATCTCGCCCCCTGCACGGTGCGAAGGACATGAGCAACTTGGCCACGCTCATAAGGCGCCAGATCCTTCGGGTTCTGCTGGCTCTTAGCAATTATGGATGCACGCCACCTGCGTGGATCATCGGCCCGGTCTGCCCAGGCCTCCAGGCTCCGCCATAGGTCTGGATGATTGGAATAGGCTATGGCTGTGACGCCTCGGTCTCGCCATTTGACTTCGATCTCTTCCGGAAGCCCGCGATCAAAGGCATAAAGCCTAGACCGATCATACTGACCGTCATGATTGAGGCCCTGAAGAAGATATTTTATGGGTGGGTCTTCCGCCTGATAGCCGACCAAAACGACGGTATATCGTTCGAGGAGGTGCCTGATGAAGCTAGTGGCCCATCCTTCTGAAAGGTAGGCACGTCCGAAGTCCGCGCTGCTCAGAACGTAGGGATGACTTTCAGAGGCGGCTTCCACCAGCCGCCCGTGTAGATACGTGATCCCCTCTATTTTCGATCCGTAGTTCAGGTCTGGAAAAGCAGGCGGCACGTGCAGAACCAAATGCTCCCCGTCCTGCCCGGCCTCAAACAATCGGTCGAAGTTCGTCGTGACAATCTGCGGCACGCCGCTCTGGCTCGAAGAGATCCGCTTGATCAGACCGTGCTCACGCCCAAAGTCATTTATTTCTAGAGGGGCACTCAGCCGCTCTGTGACCAGCGCGTTAACTTCATCCTTGCCGTATTCCAGATGAAGAAGGTTGAAGATTTGATCGAGAGGGATTCGCTGCGGACTGCCCCTCCACCCATGGTCGAAACGCAGCCATGACTTCTGAGTCGGCTGGGGGATCAAAGTGCTCAATGACGTACTGCGTGAGACCTACAAAAGTCGGCATTCCTGATGGCAATGAAACGCCTGCACCGCAGAGAAATACAACGCGGCCAGCATCACAGCGCTCTAGGAGGATGTCTGGAATGGAGGGTCCGTCAGGAAGGAATCTCATGGGCTCAACTTTCCATTTTGTTCGTAGGCACTTCTTCCAGATTGGCGAGTGTGCCTTCCGCACTTTGATGAGATTGCCGCCTCATCACCAATAAACTCTCGCCGATGGCGAATATCTGAGCCGAAGAGTATCAGCAAGCACAAACAGAACTAAAGCACGCTACTCACAAAGGCCGTTTGCTGATGGTTTGCTTGAAATTTCAAGATAGTGCAGAGGATGTATTTGAACTGATTGAGGATGCGGTTAGAGACCCTCTCCAATTCTGATTGTTGGAGCGTCACATATGTGCATCAGGCGCGAATAAGGGCTAAAGGCAGATACTGGACGCCAGCTGCCGATCATGAGCGTCCGCTTCCCGGCAGCACATTCAACCGATGAACGCAACACACTGACCGGCAGCTTCTTGGCCGATTGCGGCCCTTTGCGAAGGGCCGCTGTGGGTCGAAAGCGACCCTTCGCGAGTGGCCGCTGACGCCCCTAGCGGTACGCCATATCCATGCAGCCGTGATCGGTATGAATCGCCGCTGGTTTCGTAGACACCTCCAAGCCTCATAATGAGGCCCAAGTAGGAGGTGCCATGAGTCGTCAGCGTTAACCCGAAGAATTCAAGATTGAAGCGGTCAAGCAAGTGACCGATAAAGGCAAACCTGTCGCCGAGGTCGCCGAGCGGCTGGGCATGTCCGTGCACAGCCTTTACGCCTGGATCAAGGTCTACAGCAAGCCCCAAGCGAAGCGTCAGCAAGACGATGATCAGCAGGCCGAGTTGCGCAAGCTACGCGCCGAGCTCAAACGCGTGACGGAAGAGCGAGACATCTTAAAGAAGGCCGCCGCGGACTTTGCCAAGGAGTGCGGCTGAAGTACGCCTTCATCAAGACGCACTCGACGGATTACCCGGTGCGGCGCCTTTGCCAAACCCTCAAGGTGCATCCCAGCGGCTACTACGCTTGGTTGGCCGAGCCTCAATCTGCCCGAGCAAAAGAAGATCAACGTCTGCTTGGCTTGATCAAACATGCTTGGCTGGAAAGCGGAGGTGTGTACGGCTACCGCAAGATTCACGATGACCTGCGTGAGCTGGGAGAGACATGCGGGAGAAATCGAGTAGGGCGCTTGATGCAGGCAGAGGGGCTGCGTTCGCAAACGGGCTATCGGCGGCGTCCAGGTTTTTACGGCGGAAAGCCGACCGTAGCCTCGCCGAACCACCTTGCGCGGCAGTTCAAGGTCAGTGAGCCGAACAAGGTCTGGGTGACAGACATCACCTACATTCGCACCTATGAAGGATGGCTCTACCTGGCGGTAGTGCTGGATCTCTTCTCACGCCAAGTAATTGGTTGGTCAATGAAGCCCAGGATGTGCAGCGACTTGGCGATCGACGCATTGCTGATGGCCGTGTGGCGCCGCAAGCCACAGCAGCAAGTGATGATTCATTCAGACCAAGGCAGTCAATTCAGTAGCTCAGATTGGCAAAGCTTCCTGAAGGCCAACAACGTGGTCAGCAGTATGAGTCGGCGAGGAAACTGCCATGACAACGCCGTAGCCGAGAGCTTTTTCCAGCTGTTGAAGCGGGAGCGAATCCGACGAAAAATCTACGCAACACGTGACGAAGCCCGAAGTGATATTTTCGATTACATCGAGATGTTCTATAACCCTAAACGCCGACACGGCAGTGCTATGCAGCTGTCGCCAGTAGAGTATGAGAGACGCCATTTTCTGAGCTTGGAGAGTGTCTAGGAAACCAGGGGCGATTCAGTACTCGCTTTGCATTTTTTGCTCAGCTTCTACAATCTTCACTGATTTCTATTACTACCCGCATGAGGCTAACCTTTGTCTACAGACCCGTTATGTCTGATTTTTATACCGGCGCTTGTCACTCTGCTAAAGGCGGCGGAGGATCGGAAAGGCTCTGCGCTCAGCGAAGCTGAGGTGCTTGAGATTCGAGATAATGCCACCGCGATGGCAGTGCCCTTCAGTGCTGCCTTCGCGTTAGAAAAAGATCGGGGTTATGAGGACATCGTTCCAGAGGATTGCTGGGAAGAATGGCTGCGGGTCCGTTCATCACTCTGACCACCATCGTTCAAAGCTTAACCCGGGAGACAAGAATATTGCTGGTCCAGAATTTCACAGCGTCTCGGTCGTGATAGGTCATTAAGCCGACCGGCAGCTATCGACCCAAAGCTGCCGCTCGCAAGCGACGGGTGTCAGCCAATCTCTTGCGAGCGCTCTGCCAAATGTAGCGTCAACCCTCGATGTGCAGCCCGACCTGAAGGCGTAGCTCATTTTTCAAAAGTCGTTAAATTCATCAAATAAACGTCTTAGATCGGCATCACTTAGATTGCTCAGGGTCGTTACGTGATCCGTCGGCCTCCTCAGGCGCAGGTGTCTGCTCAGCGACAATAGAAAGATGTATAGAGGCGAACTGGTGTGCAGTCATTCTCGCTGGCTCTCCATCCTGATAGTACTGAGGGGCGTCCAGTTCGGCTCCATAGCGGGTACGGAGGTTATCAAAAACATAGTTCGGTGAGATTATTGACGCGATGCTGTCGTAGCTCTCACGCCTCAGGTCAGACCTAACCGGCAGGCCACTTTCCACCTCCCATCCTTCTCCGATGTAGGTGTCGAGAAAGTCGTCCAGCTTCGCTGGGTCTTGATCAAAAATCTCGAGTAAGCGCGCTTCGATCTCTCCTCGATTTCTTCCGTGCCGCCAATACCAGTAAAGATTTGGTGCGTCTCTTCCTGCTTGAATAAACAACGGTTCAACATCGTCCGCGTCACGGATTCGAAAAGCGAACAACTGGTAAAGGACGTCGTCCGCTCCATTAGGAAGAACTCGGCGCTCTTCTGGTCGGTCCTCTGAGTGTGTGAGCCATCGGACGCACTCCATCCCCATCGCCAACGGAAATGCTGCTCCAAGTACTGCCTCAGCAGCCGACTGCCTGTCAGATAACGGGATTCGCCTGATAAGTTGAGAAATTAGTATCCCCGCATACATTATCGTACCGCCGATTATGAGAGCTCCGCGTTCGCGCGGAAGAAGATCTCCATTCCTAGCGACAGCGATTGCGATCGCTAATGCCGAAACCTCATCCAGAGAGTCCGCTCGGTTCCTGAATGCTTGGATCAACTGCGGCATGGCCCGCTTTGAATACGAGCTCAACAGGCTGCGCTGTAAATCGGTATCTGCGGTGACAAGGGCGTCTATAAGGGTTGTCAAATGATTATCCGATATGTCACCTTCAGGCACCCCGTAAACGAAGTAGCGCCTGAAATAACGGCTCGAACAAACTCTTCGCTCGTTAGCCCAACGCTCCTCCCAATCTCCTCCGTACGTCATATTGCTGATTCGCGGAAAAAGAGGTTTCAAAAGTCGCTCTCGCACTTGGCCCCGCTCTTCTGAAGCAGAACCTGGCATTACGGTTTCGAGGAGCCGATCAATGGCAGACGGAGACCTTTCCAAACCTCGCAATGCTTCGCGGGGCTCTCCCTGTAAAAACAAATCTGCGTTGTCGCGAATTGCCGCATGCAGCTTTGGGTACAACACCCTCAGTCCTTCAACAAGCATGAACTCAGCGATGTTGACTTCTCCCTTGACGAGTGGAAGTGCAAACATGAGTGCGTTGGTGTACAGCTTTGCGACTCGTGGAGTTTCAAGCTTCGGCTCAAGGCCGTCTACAAAATGGCGGGTGAATACGTCGATCTGACGCTGTTCAAGGACAATCTCTGCTTGATTGAGAGCATGATCGACGCCCTCAAACGCGATTTCTCGCAGGCTCATTCGATCAGCGGGGGGTAGATGCAAGGGCACCTGAATGATCTTTTCGAGAAAAGCGCGCCCTGCTTCCTGTCCGCCGGCGCCGTAACGCTCACCCAATGCAGCAGCGACTACCTCATCATCGAAAGCCAGAACGTAGCAGGTGTATTTGAAGCTAGCCGAGAGTTTTACTAGCTTGAAAATGGCGTGGGTTTCATGCCTATCCAACCGATCAATATCATCGATAAGGATCACCAATCTTTTCCCGCTTTGGCCCAAAAGAGCGTCAATTTGATCCTTGAGATTATCGAGACTGACTTTGGATAACGATTCTCCGATCTGCTTCGCTGCTTCACCTGGATTGATTTCTACACCCGGCAAAGCGACTGAGATGACAGACAGGATCCCCCCGTAGGACTCGAGCAGGGCAGCTGCTTTTTCTTTGAATGCTGGCTCTTTACCCAAAGCTTCAGCCAGGGTCGAAAAGAAGCCGCGCAAAAGTGCGTCTTCGGAAGGAAAGTGCCAAGGATTGAATCGTATTGTGACGACCTGTCCGTGCTGGTCTAGCGACTCCTCCATCATCTTGAGAACTGAGGTTTTTCCATCTCCCCACGGGCCAAACAGGCCGATGACAATGCTTGAGGGGTCAAGGCGCCTAGCGATTGTCTCAGCGATACGCGCTGCGTAAGGCGCTCGACCGAACCGGTCTTGATGCTTTGAGTTTATGGGCTCATCCGAGAAGTATTGATCGCCTTCATAGCGGCTTTCTTGATCTTTACGAGTCGTTTTCTCTGCAGCAGCATGCGATGCGGCTTCTGAGTCTTTAGTGTCCATACCAAACAGTTTGCGAATCCACTTCACGAATCTCTCCTTGATGCCTTGTAAGTCAGTACGCGCTGATTCTCGTGCCCCGTTGTGCGCAAACCTGCTGAGGCTTGAGGAAACGGGCGAATTACCAACTTCATGAAAGCACGATTTCTCTCATATTTGGTGGGTCGGCGACAGTGTTGGAATTGGACCTCATCAAGCTGCGCTATTGCGCGCTTCTGGGCCCACCACGAGGACGGATGCTGACTCAGAGCTTGATGCCATGATCGACTTGGGTACTGAGCGCACCGTCAGACTGGCGCCCTCGTCGAGAGACCGCTTCTGGCCGATAGCTGCCCCGAACAAAGGGCAGCTATGGGTCGAAAGCAGTCACCCGCGACCAGCAGCCTTCGAGCTAAAGTGGCCGTTCTCGCCTGACAACTCAACCCCAAAGAAAGTGCAGAACTGACCCGCTAAATCATTTATGAACGGGCTTTGATCTCTGCCGCTTTCAGTGGAACAAGCAGATCCCGTGTTTTCAGCTCCGCGACCGGACGATCACCGAGGGTGGGTAACAGGTGTGATTCAATCCGTCGCCATACGGTGGCAGCATGACCAAGTGTCCAATTACGGGCGCAGGCCGCGTGCCATTCCTGAGCAAGCAAACGGAATGTATTCGCCCGGGCGTTAGCCGCTTCCTGTTTGTCCAAGCGCGCCTGCTCGATGGGGTCTTTCCCAGCAGCAAGGAGCTCAAGCGCCTTAGCGCGTCGCCCCCTGGCCGCTTTCAAGCCGAGCGCCGGATAGTTTCCAAACGTAGCTAAACCATCACGGCCATCAAGTTTGGTGTACTTCATACGCCAGGTCTTGACCCCTGACGGCTTCACCAGCAGGTAGAGGCCTTTGCCATCGAACAGCTTGTAATCCTTCTCCCAAGGCTTGGCCGCATCACATTTGGGGTCGGTGAGAGGCACCACAGTGCGCGCCATAGGGATACGTTTCCTTGTCGAACCGAGATATCCCTAGCCATATCCCTAAATCGCGTAGATGCCCAGAGACAAAACGAGACAGACAGAAACAACAAAGCCCGCACAAGGCGGGCTTTGGGGGTGTTTCGTAGACAGTCATAGACTTCTGGAAACTGATTTTCTGGTGCCGGAGACAGGAATCGAATCGCGCTCCAATATATTGATTAAATTGAAAAAACACCAAAAAGATAAAATCTCTACCCTTAAAATTATCCTAATGCCGCTCAGCATTCATTAGCTATTAATTCAACCAATGGGACCGACTACCGGCATTTGCAAGAGGCTTGAGACCACTCAATGCAAATTTTAAACAACTGCAGCTTAACCGCAATATTTACAGTTAGCATTTCGCTGAACAATAAAAGATCCAAAATCAAAATTTTTAAGACTAAATTCCAGACGCTTGTTTGTTACACCCATGAATTCTAATGGAGCACCAAATATTACCTTTATCGCTTCCGTCGCTGTAATCGATGCAGAGAGGCTGCAGAGAGGACCCAAGCTTCCGATTTTCCTATAATTTCTATTCAGTTTTTTCACACCAAACAACTCCATCGCATTGATCGGAGCAAGAACCCTGTCAAAACAATGAAAACAAGCCGTAGCGCCTGGAATGACAACCTGCCCCACTAACGTTAGATGCAAATTATAGCCTCCACCGATAATGTGCGATATTCTATTTTTCAAACAATAATCAGAAACAATCTTAGACGTCTGGTCAACGCTCGGATAATCCGCACAGTTTATAACCAAGCCTGGCAGGTTCTGGAGCTGCTCCAGATCCTCAACTGACTGCATTCTTTTCGTGCAAATAGTCAACTCAACGCCGTAGCAGCGCTTTATATTTTCATAAGCAGCGACTACCTTTGGAACCCCGATATTTTCCTCAAAAAAAAGATCCTGCCTATGGAGATTTGACTCCTCAACGACATCATCATCCATGACAGTAATATTTTGTACGCCTGCCTTGACCAAGCAATGCAAAACCCAAGTACCTACTGCGCCGAGCCCCACAATCAAAACAGCTTTATCCGCTCCTTTCTGGAGCGACTTGTTGACTTCTGACGTAGAGTGAAAAAAGCCTTCGAGTGTATTTATTAGCCTAGGAAACGAACATAGAATAGACTGTTCGTACTCCTCATCAACCTCAATCAACACATACTTAGATTTAAGAAACAGCACAAGACTACATAGTTCATCTAGCAACACCTCAGAAAATAGGTCACCAATTGATCTGACTGTCATTACACCATCAAATTTATGAAGCAATTCAATGATACCTGAGTACTCCAGCTCAATTGAAAATCCAACTCGAAGGTTACTGTCAAAAAACTCAACTGTTCCAGCACGATGAACAAGTGCAATGCAGCTTCTAAGCCTAAAAACTTTATTTTCCACAGACATTGCAATTATCCCTAGCTGAAATCTGCACCCACTCAATTTCACCTTTCCCAGTCATAAACTCTCCTCGCTCGGATAGTCTAGACCGATATGCATCACCACCAGCAAGGTAACTCAGAAGTTGCATACAAGCGTACGATGCTGCGAATAGGGCCATACTGCCAAGCCCACCACTACCTCCAATTACATGAGTGTCAGTGGTGCTAGACTCATGAACTTTATAAGACGGCTTCCAATCAGCTAATGCTACAGTAAAAAAGCTACTTGAGCAGTCAACACAATTCGACTCACCGGGAATATAAAAGTCCCCTGTACTCATCAGATGAGCGTCAAAACCACCAGCAACATAGAGCGGAATATTCTTCGCCCACAAATAGCGCCCTAGCTTTACTGAAGTGTGACCAATATACGGCTCATCTGCAGTATTGACGACCAATGAGGTGCCATCCACAAGCTCGGAAAGTTCAGTAGCTGGCAGTAACTTCTCTTGCACACACACCACATTAACTTCCGAGTTGATTTTCCGAAGATAACGTTCTAATACGTGTACTTTTGGCTGCCCCACATCATGCGTTGAATAATATAGATGCCTCTCATAAGATTGCAACTGAAGCTGCTTATGATCAACAATCGTAAATTTTGACACGCCGGCTCTCGCAAGGCTTATAGCAATTGCCGAGCCAACTGCACCAACACCAAAAATGACACAGTGAGCATCTACTATCCGCTTATGGGCAACTTCTGCTGGCAACCCAAAAATCCAGTCTGATAGGAAGTTTAGTTGCCGCGAATATCGAGAATTTTGGTCTATATTTGATGGCGACTCAAGGACACCATTATCGATCAAATATTTTAATACTGACGCCAACTCATCGAGATCAAACTCAAACCCCAACTTCTCTATGAGCTCAGATACCGCATTAACACCATCAAGCGCCGATAGTAATTCACTGAAAGCGGGATCAATCTGGATAGATAACTTTTGCCTAGTGTTTATATGGTAAAACTGAATACTGCAAATATCGGCATCAGACATGGACACGTAAACATCCACGCTGTCTTTAATTTTTAAGACAGTATCCTGTATGAAAGCTTCCATTCTTAAACCTACCGAATAAGAAAAGGTGCCAAACCATTGGCACCTTTCCAAAATCAATATTGCAATACGCCAGCGTTTGCCTCGAGATATTCATCCCAAGAATCCAGACTACCGTCGTCGGAGCCGATAGCCGGACGAGTGCATACTCTGGTACAGCAATCGCTTCTGCTGCCGGAACAAGTAGTGGTGTACTTCGTTCCAGCTTCAGGGTGTTCATTCACCTCAGAAAATTTTAAGCTAACCTTCTTTTTGACCATTGCTAACTCCGTTTACGTTATGGACACAGAGCGAAAACGATACCATAATGGCATAGTCATGTCACTCACAGATTTTAAACCTGGAGTTACCAATGCAAGGAAGTTCAAAAGAGAGACAATTCGTCGTAACCGGTGCAAAAACAAACAACCTGAAAAATTTAAATGTCGCTATAAAATTAAACACTATTACAGCTATAACAGGCATTAGTGGCGGCGGAAAATCATCATTAGCATATGGTACAATTTTCTCGATCTGCAAACAACAATTTAGCCAGCTTGAGCATGGCTCATACGACCATGCAACATATAATGCAGATACATTTCATGGCGCCCTTCCTGCAGTTGCGCTAACCCAAAATAACTTTAACTCAAACCCAAAGTCTACCATCTACTCGTATCTAGACATACCTAGCTATCTCTACTCAATCGCACCGAGCACTCACACTAACATCGATCAAACCATTCTTCGCTTAAACAAGCCAGGCAATGAGTGTTCTCATTGCGGAGGAAGTCGACATTCGTTTTCACTATGTGAGGACTTATTGGTAGACTACTCCAAGTCTTTAGAAAGGATGCCATTTAAATGCTGGACAGGCGCCAACCTTTCTAAACACGGAGCACTACTTCGAGCCTTTTGCGAGGACGAAGGAATAGATTTAAAGAAAACTATCTCGCAGCTGCCAATTTCACACCGGAAAAAGATATTAACTGGTGAGTCTTCCAATAAATTTAGAATCAGCTTTACGTTTTCGGGCAAGAGAAGAACTAGAGAAGAACGCTATGTTGGGCCAATGAAAATATTGGAGCAGTGCTCTCAGAGCAATAAAATTTCAGAGTACGATCTTTTTATAAAATTCTCGAAGCCCTCTCCTTGTATTCATTGCGATTCCACAGGGATAGATCGTGAGAAATTTATCAAAAGCAAGCTTTACAGTATTTCACTATTCGACCTCATAAGACTTCCAGTTTCAGATCTTGCTGATAAATTAAAAAAAACACGGCATAACTCTTCTCCACCTCTCAACTCATTAATACAGCAACTGGACACATTAATAGAGCTTGACCTTGGATATCTTACACTAGCTCGCCAAATACCAAGCTTATCAGGGGGGGAACTACAAAAGCTCCGGTTTGCCCAAATATGCAACACACAAATATCAGGCATATTATTCGTCCTTGACGAAATATCCTCTCAAGTCTCCAAAAATCATCACCTACTCCTAATCCAAAAAATGAGGGAGATTTGCGATCGCGGAAATACGATCGTGATGATTGAGCACAATGACTTTTTCATAAATGCCGCCGACAATATTATATGTGTAGGCCCCGCCCCGGGTGACGGGGGTGGCTATATAGTTCCGTACACCCCCCCTCCCCCCATCGAACCTAGGAAATACGAAAAAACTACAGAAAGCGACTTGATTCCCCTCCCGAAAGTTAGCAATAACAATGTGAAAGACATTTCAGCGTCAATACCGAAAAACTCATTAACTGCGGTGTGTGGTGTTTCAGGTTCTGGTAAATCTTCATTTGCGCTAGCGATCTCCCAAGCCCTACCACAAGTGAACTATGTATCGCAAAAACAGATGCGCGGAAATATTAGATCTACAATTTCAACCGCGTTAGACTTGAGCAATACAGTTGCAGGTATTTACTCCAAAATTACGGGGATATCAAAAGACTTTTTCCTGCTCCAACCAGGTAAAGCGGGCTGCTGCATTGAGTGCGGTGGCACAGGATTAGTTGAATTCAGTAGAACCTTCGAAAAAACACTGAAAATTTCTTGTCCGACCTGCGATGGAGCATCATTCTCAAACAAAGTTGACGACTTCCGAATAGCGGAGCTAAACATAAAAGATCTCTACAGCCGAGCGCTTCACTCTTTCCCTAAAGAGATTTTAGATCAGAGCAAGAAAATTGCCAGCATTGTAAATATTTCCGAGGCACTAGGAATATCTCACTTAAGTATAGGTAGAAAAATCGGAAGCTTATCTGGCGGAGAGTCTCGTAGAGTAAAACTTCTACAAGCTCTAATCTCGCCCAATAAAGAAAAAATTCTGATTATAGATGAACCTGGGGCCGGGCTTGACAACCTATCTGCTGCAAAGGCCATAGGCCATATACATCAGTATGCTAAGCTTTTTAAGGCGATCTTAGTTATAGATCATAAACCTGAAATCTTAAACCAATGTGAATACCTTTTAGAGTTTGGCCCAGGGGCTGGCCCCGACGGTGGCAAGATAGTATATGCTGGCCCCCCAGCGTTTAATACTTAAGCTCGGTACAAAACCAAAAAACCTAAAAGTCGCCCATCGCACGCGATCATTTTATAGCTCCCCGCCATCAACGAAAATTAAGTCTGCGATGGCAAAGCGTTACAAACTCTTGGACGAGGCCTGCGACGTGGCCTCCGAACTTTTTGGCGGAGGACTGCCTTAACCAAGAAATACAAATACGCAGGTTAGCTTGACAAGAAGCCCCAAAAAAACAAAGAGCCACTTAAATCATGACAGGGATACACGCTTGAAAAACCTAAATCTATATCAACTTGATAACGATGGAAATTTCCCAAGACGCTTTAACGACAACAGTACGTCTACAGACTCCGGCATAAAAGTCTACTTTAGAGATTTAGAAGATAAGCTAATACAGCACATTAAAGAATGTGATGCAGCCTTTGGGGCTATCGCTTGGCTTACAAGCTTTCCTATACTCGACGCACTAGCCAGCCTAAAAAATGTCTCTATTGTCGTACAAAAGGAAGATTTTCTTCGTCCCGACATGGACGCTCGGTACGGATTCAAGAAAGCACTACGCAGAAAGTACAAAGCTTTAAGATGTAATTTAACAAGATATTCATTCAGAAACATTTTAAGCTCTATATCAATCGCGAGCGACCCTTCCCTTAACCCCATTAGATGCGTGGGTAATCATAACTCCGAAAAACATCCTGCTTTTCCAAGGATGCATAACAAATTTATTGTCTTTGCCAAGGTCGACGAAAGCTCAACGAATGACTTTGAAACCATCACGCCTTATGCCGTCTGGACGGGATCATTTAACTTTACAAAGAGTGCTACTCTATCACTAGAAAATGCCCTATTTATCACCGACACTAAAATCGTCAACGCCTACTTCGAAGAATATGGTCAAATTGCTGCTATGTCCGAGGAGCTTGACTGGACATCTGAGTGGGTAGCTCCGGAGTGGCGCATCGGGACATAGCAGATCTGCACAGAGCCACGACCATTGCCACTTTTGCTTTCTTACATATATTTTTAATCAATAGTGCAAGACGATCTACTGGGCTTTACCCTAGACAGAGCAAAAGACAGAGCTATAAACCCTTGTCTTCTTCAAATAAAAAAGCCATGAAAATCAAAAAAAAAGCACAATCTTCTGAGTTAACCGGCGGCGCAGGATTTGCTTATGAGGGGTACGTTTCAGCGTATTTTCTAGCAGCATTGCTGACTGGAGAGTTACGCCCCCCACTTAACATGAGAATTAAGACTGTCGCGTTGCAGCAGTCCGCTTATGGCGCCCCCCTTGATGACATAATCATTACATTTGACGATGCTTACGAAGCAAAACTGCACTTACAAGTTAAGCGATCCCTGAGAATATCTGCTGCCAAAAGCAATAAAGATTTTCGTGAAATCGTAAAAAACTCGTGGCTAACTTACAAGGACCCTAAGAACCCAAACAAACATGATCACTACGGGGCGGCAACTGATACCATAGCTCTGGCTAGCTTACGCAACTTCAGAAACATCTGCCTAGCGGCTAAACACAGCAACGATGAAATTGCTTTCTTCTCAAGAAATAACGAGTCAGGCACATCCAGTGTTGAATTTGAAAAAACCATTAATGAAATAAAAACAATCCTCAGAAGTGAGAAGATAGCCTTTACAGACCCCGAACTACACGAATTCTTTAAAAACTTTATTATACTCAACTTCGATGTCACAACACCCGAATCCATCTCAAACTCAGATACAATCAATAGATTAAGCCAAGTTTTGACTGCCCCTGCCCGAGCAAATGATCTTTGGGAGCGCTTGAAAGGTATATCGAGAGATGGGGCTGCCGTTTCCGCAACTTATGATAGCGAATCACTTAAGCGACTACTCTACCCTTTATTTAAATTCGGCGATAATAAAAATAGCTCTACTGATTCTTCGCCAGCCATAAACTCAGCAGGTGATGTGATTTTTGATGCTGCTAAACCAGTAAACTGCAGTGTAGCAATATCAAATCAGGCCGAGCACTACAAACCCCTAAACCTGACGGCAGTAGTTACAACTGATAAACCCGAGAATCTTGCGACAGAAATTAAAACCTGGAAAGAAAAATTAAAACGCAGTTCGTTATTAAGCAAAGAATCAAAATTACTAGCAGAAGAAATGCCTTTGAAAGAATTAGTGAAGCACTTTCAGCTTGCGCATATACTACTTCAGCACCTCGCAACAGCTGACTTTTCCGCATATATATATTACTACAGAGAGACCGAAGTGGATGATTGGTCCCCAGAAAACATTGAGAACGAAATGGTAATGATTCCACTGTTTCACAGAATAAGCAAAAAACACGAGACCGTCGAAACAGTTTACTCAGAAATATCAAGCATTGGATCCGCTGTGGCATCCGCCGTACTAGAAGTCAAAGACAAATACAATCGTACGGTTACCCCCACTGTATCTACGCCCTACGCTAGAAATCGACGAGAATTGATAGAGCTGTCAGACTTGGTCGCAGAAATTGCTGCAAACTACATTTCCAAAGGTACAACTTACCCAACGGAATATATAGCATATATAAGCACCAGAATTAGATACGGGGAAAACGTTGTCACTGGCGAAAAACACAAACGAGATAGAAACCCGATCGCCTAACTAACTCACCATCGACCATAGTTTCTTTGCGAACTCCGGTTCAACCGAGTGGGCATAAGCGATGAACCCCTCAAGTTGAGTTCTTGTTGGTGCTATCGAATGATTTCCTGAGGAAAATTCGAAATGTCCGTCACCATATTTTTTTACATAATAGGCAATTAGCCTTAATTTCTTCTTCACCTGCTTTGGAAGCCTTGGCATTACACCATCAACAACTGACAACCCCGTTACAAATTGACGCGAGCCACGATACTGAACATAACAACCTTTTGGCTGTAAAATAAATCCTCTCGCATTGACAACTGCTTCTATGTTTTCTTTGTTTGGAGGCGCCTTACCGGAGAACGTTATGTTATCTGCATACCGACTGAATGTAGATTTCGTGGCACGGGCCAGCTCCAGCATATCTAAATCCAGATTTCTGCACACTACATTGGATATAACAGGACTACATCTAGTGCCCTGCAACAAACGCCCATCGATAGTACATGCTCGTGCTATAATACTAGCTATAAATTGCGCACAACCAAGCGACATTATTGACTGACAGACTTGGGCTTCAGTTATAGCGTTAAAGAAATCTTTAATATCAGCATGCACAACGATGTCTTTTCGCATATGCAACTTCGCATTAGAAACTGCTGAGCGACCATTTAAAAACCCTTGTACATGCTCGCCAAACTCCACACTGTTCGTAACAATCATAGATATAGATCGATGCAGTTGCGAAAGCCAATTGCTTTTCGCTTTGTAGACCTGCCTGTATTCTCCTTTACGATTTCTTCCCCGCTTAGCTATTCTTATCACTTCGTAATAATCAACCTGCCTAGGGGCGGTTAAATATTCTTCTATCAGCTCAGCCCTAACTCCCACTGCATAAGACAGCTCTGCTAGATCATGAATATCTAAAAGTTTGGTAGTAGTCATTGTATTGAACTGATGTGAGGAAGGAGGTGGCTGGATGGAATTTGTAAGACTTCAAATAGTCGAGTACGGACTCGTACTCACGGACATAACCGCAGTCGCTCATCCAGCCACCGCGTTGAAAATACCACATGGTGGCTCTGCTTGGTAGTCCATAATCTCTGAAAACCAATCCCTTGAGGCTGCCGTAGAACGACACACAAGGTAGCCGAGTACTGTCTGCAGCCAGCAGATATTATCTCAGACGTCGAATATCCAAGTTTTTCCCAACCGTCGAACCAGCAGTCGCACAGTGAGTGAATAGTAATACCGCGTTGCCTCACTTCGCAGGCCTTGGCGATGATAAAGAAACCAAGCCACGTGTTTTCTCCTCCAAACCCATGGCGTATCTAGCTGCCAGCGCTCTGCGATTTCGGCGTGGATAAGCTTCGCCTGCCACAAATGACGCTGTCGCGTGGCAGTCGACCCGGTCAGCACGCCAGCCAGGAATAGTTCCATATCAAATGCCTTAGTCATGTCCGTCCTCCGATGTAAGCTGCGGCCACATCTATCCGACCGTGCCCCAGTTCGTAACTGATTCGCCTCCGTGCGTTGCGATCAAGGTTCCTATCTACCTGGCAGCACTGACCGCCGTTGATAGGCGGGCGATGCTGGGTGATTTGTTCATAGCGCTCACATGCGTACACCGCTCGTAGCTCATGGAAGCCCTTGAGATTGTTTGCATGCAGGATGATCCGCGCAGGGCGGACGATTTCTTGCAGAAACGTCAGATAGCTTTCGTGTCGCGCAATCAGGTTGCAGCTACCCGCAGGCGATACCTGCCGTGCAAACCCAAGCGCCTCGCGAACATGATCGTCCACTGCAATCCATCGCGGCGCCGAGGCTCCGGAGCGACCGCCTTTGGTGCCATCCTGAATGTTGATCTTGCCTAGATCGTTAGCCTCACGGCTTAGTCGTGGCAGATCAGCCAAGATGGTCTCACGCAGGCGCATGCCGGTGGCTCGCGCCAATAATACGATCGCGGCGGCCCGTCTCTGGTCACGACTGCAAAGCGCATCGACGATCTGCTCAACCTGTTTGCGATCCTGGCCCTGCGGGATGGCGTGACGAACCCCGGTGCGCTGCATACCCAACGCCTTGCTCGGACTGGGCAATGTCACGTACTGATCACCGCGAAGAGCTGCCATAGTCCTGTTAACGCTGGATAGGCGATTTTGTGCGGTGCTGACAGCAAGGTCACCGCGCCTAACCACGTCGCGCAGATACGCCGCATAGTCCGCCAATACCTTCCGATCAATCTGCCGCGCGTCATTGATACCGGGCCCTTGTTCGGAGCGGCACCATTTCACGAATGCCTGCCACCGATCACAGTGCGCCTTGACCGTGCCGTAGTGGCCTCCGCCGAACATGTCTTTCAGCGCTTGTGGCCCTGCGTAGCTCAGTTGCCTGCCGTACCCAAAATTACGGCCATCCCGCCTACCTACCAATGCCATGTCGATCACCTCATCGCCTGTTCTCCGATCCTCGCCCCACGTCATCCCGCCAAGAATGTTGAGTGTTATCAGGGATCAAGGCCCCTGCGACCTGTGGGGGAATGTCCACTACGCGGGACTGGCGGCTCCTTACGTCCGGGAGCAAGGGCATCTCATGATCTGGCCTCCTGAGCACCATTACCGGTGGGCGGGTGGAGGCTGCATTGGCTGACGAGACCAGTGCCGCGAGATCCTGAGCCAGGTGCAAGCAGCAATGCGATGACCGGGGCATGCCTGACTGTCAGTCAGGTGCAGTCCATTCCTTGGTCTGCGGCACCATCATCTACAGCGCTGTTGCTGGTGACATCGGCGTTTGTCACGCCGATTGTCACGAGGGGGAATTCCGCAAAGCCTTGTGCGATCAGGGCTGCAGCAGTGGTAGAAGTGCCCGTCTCTTTCCAGAAGAAAGAGACGGGCACAGGTTGGCGCAATAGTCGGCCAAGCGGATAGGTTGCTGCAGGGCAGCGAGGTACGGTGTGTCTGGCGCACGAGGGCCATATGTGTAAGAGCATCCATCACTGGGAAGTGACCGGGCGAGCTGCCGGACGCGAATCGCCATTTGGGGGGAGAACCACCGCAGGAGCGGCGTGACCTTGAAGGCTCGGGTCACCTGGGGTGCTGTCAACGACAGCCTTTGCACTGTCTTTTCTACGCCCGCAATCCTAGGGGGTCAAGCGATGTGTCCCGCATGGTTTGCGATTGAAAATGGTACTGGGCGTGTGCGGAACACCGAGGCAACCAGTGGCCGATGTGGTGCTTTTGATCTTTTTAGGTAAGGTCCATCCAAACAGGGCGGCTTTGCAGCCCTGTTTGGATGGACCCGCATGAAAAGCGGATCATCTAAATTTCAAAGTCGTGCACTCACTCGGCTGCGCCACGCCATGCTCTTAGGCTAGAAACGTTTGCCCCGGTCTGACTCGCGAACTCATGCGGCGAGATATGCTCCTGCCGGTTCGCTTCGAGGTAACGGCTCCACCAACTCATGATCATTCGCCGTTCCTCCAGGAACTCGGCCTTGTGGATATATGCCGCCCGAACGTTGTTCCGCTCCCTGTGGCTCATTTGCCGCTCAATAGCCGTCTCTGACCAAAGTCCAGATTCGACCAAAGCACTGCACGCCATGGACCGGAAGCCATGCCCGCAGATTTCGGTCTTGGTGTCGTAGCCCATGTTCCGCAAAGCGCTGTTGACCGTGTTTTCGGACATTGGCTTCCACGAGCGAGCGTCACTGGTGAACACCAGGTCGAAGTACCCCGTGATCGCATGAATCTGGTCGAGCAACATCACCGCTTGCGGTGAAAGCGGGACAAGGTGGATGTCGCCCGCCATCTTTGTCCCTCTGGTCGAGTACGGAACGCCGTCTAACGCGGGCCGTGTATCAGGTATCTCCCAAATACCGCGCTTCAGGTCGAACTCACTCCAACGTGCGAAGCGCAATTCACTGGAGCGTACGAACACATGCAGGGACAGCATGACGGTCAGCCGAGTGAGCGTGCGTCCCTTGTAATTCTCGATGCGGTCCATCAACTCTGGCAGACGTGAGAGCGGGAGTGCAGGCCGATGCGTAACCCGTGGTGCGCTGATGAAGCCCTCAAGGTCATATGCCGGGTTCACCGTGATCAGCCGCAGCCGCTTCGCCTCACGCATGATGCTCTGCAGGTAGTTTTGTACCCTTAAGGCCACATCGATCGTGCCGCGCTTCTTGATCGCCTCAAGCGGCTGCATGAGGTCAAAGGTATCCAGATCAACGATGGCGCGCGCGCCTAGCAGCGGGAATACATGAGTCTTCAAACGACTCAGCACGGTCCTGGAATGGCCAGGCGCCCACTTCACGGACATTTCCTTATGCCAGTCCAAGGCAACGCGCTCGAATGTGTGGCCTCTGACAACCGCCTCGGCCTTGGCCTGTTGCTTGGATTCAATCGGATCAATGCCTTCAGCCAGCATCCGCTTAGTCTCCAGACGCTTCTGCCGAGCATCTGCAAGCCCGATGACAGGGTAGTTGCCAAACGAGGTCAGCCCCTCTCGCCCATCCGGTTTCACATACCGGAAGCGCCAGCCTTTGCGGCCATTGGGTAAACAAGGAGGTAAAGACCGTCACCGTCGAAAAGCTTGTAGGGGCGTTCAGTAGGCTTGGCCGAACGGCAGGCGGTGTCAGTCAGGGGAGCAGTAGTACGAGCCATAAGGGTAAACCCCTTTATCGAATCGACTTTATCCCAAACGTTACCCCTAAATCGGCTGGCTGCTGCCGGAATCCGACGGAACGCCATAACGAAAAAACCCGCCAGAAGGCGGGCTTTACGGGGGTTCCAGAGATTTTGCTGGCCTTCGCTGGAACCTGAACTGGTGCCGGAGACAGGAATCGAACCTGCGACCTTCGCGTTACGAGTGCGCTGCTCTACCGACTGAGCTACACCGGCGTGAGCGCAACGCTACCACTGCCGTGGCGGTTACGCAAACGCCTGTTTCGCCTCGCTTATTCCCCCTCCCCCGGCGCCTGGGTCAGGAGGCCTTGCACCCGGTCGGGGCGAGGTCTGCTTCGACGTTGGTGGTGCACGTCCAGCCGGTGGCGGAGCGGGTGAGCGTGAGGGTTTTGCCGAGCACGTTGGCGGGGGCCTCGGCGAGGGTGCAGGTGATGCTGGCCGTGCCATCGGCGGCGGTGCCGCGGGCGGTGATGGCGCAGTGGGCGGTGCTGGGCTGGCCACCGAGGGCGGTGACGTCGGTGACGTCCTTGCCTTCGTTCAGGCGCAGTTCCATTGCGGTCTTGAGTGCGGAGATTTCCGCAAGGCCGGCGCCGGCTTTGGCGCGGGCTTGCTGGTTGGTGTACATGGGTATGGCGATGGTCGCCACGATGCCGATGATCGCCACGACAATCATCAGCTCGATCAGGGTGATGCCCCGTTGCCCTTTCATGAACGCTTTTCCTTGTTGATACGGCTATGCCTGGGTTGCAGTCTCGGCACCTAGGCAGACAGGCGCGCAGTAGAGCCGAACCGACACCTTTTGTCACCCCTGCCCGTCAGGTGGCCGGGCTCGCTGGACTACTCTAGTGAGCAATAGGGAAACCCGCCCGGTCAGGGACGCGACAAGCTGTTACGGGGCTTGTCGGGGCGGCAATTAAGGACGTTTGCATGAGCCATTCGACACGCATGTACGCCTGGGAAGGCACCACCATAAACGGCAACAAGATCAATGGCCGCACCGAGGGGCGCAGCCAGGCGTTCGTGCGGGCCGAGTTACAGCGCCAGGGCATCCGCGCTGCCCGCGTGCGGCCGGCGAGCCGGGTGCAGTGGCGCTGGCGCGCTGGGCGCGACAAGGCGGATGCGGCGGGCTTCAGCCGGCAACTGGCGACCTTGCTCAGGGCCGGGGTGCCGCTGTTGCAGGCATTCGAGGTGATGGGGCGCAGCGGTGGGGATGAACACCTGGGGCGGCTGCTGACGCAATTGCAACAGGATGTGGGCGCAGGGCTGGGCCTGGCCGATGCGCTGCAGCGTCACCCGAGGTGGTTCGACCGGTTGTATTGCAACCTGGTGCGGGTGGGTGAGCAGTCCGGCACGCTGGATCGGCAGCTCGAGCAACTCGCCAACCTGCTGGAGCGGCGCCGGGCGCTGCAGCGGCGGGTGCGCAAGGCGATGCTGTATCCGCTGCTGCTGTTGCTGACGGGCTTGGGGGTATCGGCGTTGTTGTTGCTGGAGGTCGTGCCGCGGTTTCAGGGGTTGTTCGCCAGTTTCGATTCGGCGCTGCCCCCGTTCACGCAGTGGGTGATCGACTTATCCACAGCGCTGGGTCGGCATGCGCCGTGGTTGCTGGGCGCGCTTGTAATGTTGGGTGTGTCGTTGCGCCAGCTGTATCAACGCCATGCCCCTGCCCGCCTGTGGATATCTCGCCAGGTGTTGCGCTTGCCTGTGCTCGGCACGTTGCTGGCCGAAGCGGCGTTGGCGCGATTTTCCCGCAGCCTGGGCACGGCCTATGGGGCTGGGGTGCCGCTGCTCGATGCGCTGGGCACGGTGGCGGCGGTGAGCGGTGGGCCGGTGCATGAACAGGCGATTGGGCGGCTGCGCCAGGCCATGGGCAACGGCCAGGGGCTGCATCAGGCGATGGAGGCGGATGGGTTGTTTCCGCCGATGCTGGTGCAGTTGGCGGCGATCGGTGAGTCCAGTGGCACGCTGGACCAGATGCTGAACAAGGCCGCGGCCCATTATGAGGAACAGGTCAACCAGGCACTCGACCAGTTGACCGGCCTGTTGGAGCCGACCATCGTGCTGGTCCTTGGGGTGGTGGTGGGTGGCCTGGTGGTCGCCATGTATCTGCCGATCTTCCAGCTGGGTAATTTGGTCTGACATGAATCTTTGGATTGTTTTCGCCAATCAGCCGGTGCTGTTTCTGACCTTCGCCGGGCTGCTGGGGCTGTTGCTCGGCAGCTTCATCAATGTGCTGGCGTATCGCTTGCCGATCATGCTCGAGCGTCAGTGGCAGCGCGAGGCGCAGGAGGTGCTGGGCCTGCCGGTGGTGACGCATGAGCGCTTCGACCTGTGCCTGCCGGCCTCGCGCTGCTCCCATTGCGGCCATCGCATTCGCGCCTGGGAGAACATCCCGGTACTGAGCTATCTGTGGCTGCGCGGTCGCTGCTCGGCGTGCAAGGTTGCCATCGATGCACGTTATCCGTTGGTGGAGCTGGGCTGTGCAGTGCTTTCGATAGTGGTGGCCTGGCATTTCGGGCCGTCGCTGCAAGCGTTGTTCGCCCTGTTGTTGACCTGGTGCCTGCTGAGCCTGAGCTTGATCGATGCAGACCACCAACTGCTGCCCGACGTACTGGTGATGCCCACGCTCTGGCTGGGGCTGTTGTGCAATGCCTTTGGCCTGTTCACGCCTTTGCCCGATGCGCTCTGGGGTGCGGCCATCGGCTATCTGAGCCTTTGGGGGGTGTATTGGCTATTCAAGCTGCTCACTGGCAAGGAAGGGCTGGGCTATGGCGACTTCAAGTTGCTGGCCTTGATCGGCGCCTGGGGCGGTTGGCAGGTATTGCCGTTGACGCTGGTAATGTCATCGGTGGTGGGGGCGGTGATTGGGCTGTGCCTGTTGCGCTTGCGCCGAGCATCGATGGGGTCGGCCATGCCGTTTGGGCCGTATCTGGCCATTGCGGGCTGGATCGCAGTGCTCTGGGGTGATGAAATGTACGTCTCCTACCTGCAACTGTTTGGACACTGATGACCACTGCGGCATTTACCCCCTGGATTCTCGGGCTCACCGGCGGCATCGGCAGCGGCAAAAGCGCTGCGGCCGAGCGATTCGTCGAGCTGGGTGTACATCTGGTCGATGCCGACCAGGCAGCGCGTTGGGTCGTCGAGCCTGGCCGGCCGGCGCTGGCGAGTATCGTCGAGCGCTTCGGCGCGGGCGTATTGCAGGAGGACGGCCAGCTCGACCGCGCAGCCCTGCGCAAGCTGATCTTCGCAGACCCCGCTCAGCGCCAATGGCTAGAGGCGTTGCTGCATCCGCTGATCGGCCAGGAAATCTTCAGCTACCTGGCCAAGGCGGAGTCGCCTTATGCGATCTATGTATCGCCGCTGCTGGTGGAGTCCGGCCAGATCGCGAAGACCCAGCGTGTGCTGGTGATCGATGCGCCACAGGAGTTGCAGATCCAACGCACCCTGGCCCGCGACAACACCAGCCCGGAACAGGTGCAGGCGATTCTCAAGGCCCAGGCCGCCCGCGAGGAGCGGTTGCGCCATGCCGATGACGTGGTGGTCAACGACCGAGACCTGGGCTGGTTGCATGAGCAGATCGATCGTCTGCATCACTTTTACCTGACTTTACGAGGAGGCCAGCCATGAGCCAGCCATTGACCGTTGACTGCCCGACTTGCGGGGCCCCTGTGGAATGGAGCGAGAAAAGCCCGTTTCGGCCGTTTTGTTCTGATCGTTGCAAGCTGATCGACCTGGGCGCGTGGGCGGCTGAGGAGCATAAGATTCCGGCTTCGGAAGAGTCGGAGGATGAGTTGTATTCCGGGGATCTGGAGCCGAGGCATTGATCGGTGGCGTTTTGGGGCGCATTGCGCCCCTTTGCAGCACTGCTTCGCCTGCCCTGCTTGACAGAGATAGAGACTCTTTTTTATCTGCAAGCGAAAATTTGTCAGCTTGGCGTCAGATAACTACCGAGAATCAACGCTGCTAAGGAAAAATGGAGAAAATACAACAGCAAAAGCAATCTTCTTTTTATATGCAGCGGAAAGTTTTTTACATCCTCAGCGTTCACAAATCCTTTACGTACTCCAATCTTGGAATAAGACAGCGCCAAAGAAATTGAGATGAGCCGAATCATTCGCCCCGGCAGCCCTGCATTCGAATAATACTCTCGAGTCTCTACCACATATTTGCTTCTCGACATCAAGGATTCTAGATAGTCTAGATAGCGCCACGACACATATGCCAATACGCAAAGAGAAACCCACAGCGAACCCAATATCAATAACCCTATCGTTAGCCCGAAACTGATAGTCAAAGCCCTCCCCCCTCATATAACTTGAGACCTTGTGCCTCGCCCAACTCGCTCCCGCGCATCCCTCCTATTGTTCCTCCTACCGCTCCCCCCAGAACTGAACAAATCAATGCGCCTGTGCCCAATGAAGAAATCCCGAGTGCGGCACATATGTACGAAGCGCCACCGGCGCCGAGAATGCCTCCCCCCCAGCCTCCACCGACACCACCGACCAGCGCTCCGCCTTCTACATATTTGGCTTTACGGCATTCCTCCTCACGTCCCAAGGTGCAGGCTTTATTAATAGACAATGCCGTGGAACCCACCTCGATTGTCATGGCTAGGTAGGTCCCCCTCTTGAGCAGATTCGACGCCCGCACCACACCCGCGACCTTTTCGGCATACCCCGGTATTTCACCGGTGTGCAAAAAGCTCTTCGTGGAGATACCCAAGCGGCTTTTTATCGATCCGTCTCCCCGCAGCCCCGAGCCAAAGGAGGCGAAAAAGCGCAGTTGCTGCCTCAACCTCGCAAATAAATCCGCGCGCTTTACATAAAACCTATCACGCCGGTTGCCACGTCCATCCCTCAGAAAGTCCTGATAAAGCTTTTCTATTTCCTGAAGTGTTTTCTTGATGCTCTCCAGATGCCTGCTCCAGGCATCACTGGCCATGCCCACCCCCATTGAAGCGTGGGCCAGCAAGCCTTTAATGAAGTCAAAGTTCTGGATAAGGAAGTCATCTGGACCATTGCGGGCCAGATCGGCGTGGATGTTTGCAGCCTCGGCCATCAGAAAGGCCTCATGGCTGGTGCAGTTTGGTGTAGAAGGATCACCGAGAATAACCAGCTCACCTTTTATCACCACACCGCCGGCAAGATGCGCATTTAAGATATCGAATTTCGCGAGTTGATTTCGTGAAAGCATCAGCTCTGATTTAAGCGATTCGTAATTTTTGGTTTCAAGATTGATAAACGACCGGGCTTCAGACACTCATGTACCTCATACGTATTTCCCTTAATGATTCAGCACCAACAGCTGATCGAGAGTAGGGACGTATGAAGCACGCGGCAACGGCGCAAGCGCAGTAAAAGGTCAAACAAGGAAACGTACTACAAGCGCTGTTGGAACTATCAAACAAGAACTGACTATCGGCGATAACTATTCAACGCCTCTCGTCATCATTCCAAGGCGCCTGTAAATATCGGGTGCGATTGAACGTCTCCAACCACTCCGGACAAAACACCACTAAAGCACTGATCACCGTCCCATTGATAAAAGCCTCGGGGAAGATGATCAACCACAGGTAGCCAATGAAGTCCGACAGCCATTCCGGCATGGCGAAACGTCCATCCAGCCAGAGCAGGCCAAGCCCAGCCAGGACGCACAGCAAGGCCGACAACGCCGCGGCGAAAAATCCAGAGAAGATATAGACGAACAGGTTACGCGGCTGGGCGCGCTCGACCAGGATCGCGCAGACCTCCGTGACCAGCACCGGCAGGCCGATGATCAACAGGCCGTTGACGCCCAGGGCGGCCAGGTCCTGTCGGCCCAGCGCCAGCAACCCGAGTTGGGCGAGGAAACCGCCGAGAACCGCGAGCGGCCAGTCCAGCAACAGGGTCACCGCAGTCATACCGATGAAGTGGTAGGAGACGCCTGTGTCGAAATCCCGCCGGACCAACCACAGCACGAACAAGCCGAAGACCGTGCCAAACAGCAAATGCTGGCGACGACTGTCACTGAACAACTCGACCCAACGCGTGCGGCTCAGTGCCCATACCAACAGGGGCACATAGCCGAGCCAACCCAGGGTCAGGCTGGCGGTGGACAGGACCTGCGCACTGATCACCGGTTCGCTCCTTCGGACGGTCGCGGATACGCCGAGTCTACACCCGATTGCCGAGGCTATCGTTCTGCCACCGGTTTCCTGCGCACAAACAGCATCTTACCGTCATGGATTAGCGACTAAGCTTGTTCCCATGGATGACTCAGACTACCTGCGCCTGCTCACCATCCAGGCCGAACAAGCCAATGCCTTTCTCTCCAACGCCCGTAAATGGGAACGAGAGCGTTGGGTGTGCCAGCGCCTGTTGCAAGGCTTGAACATCGCTTATCGCAGCGAGGACTTCACACCGGCGGGCCAGGAGCCGCCTGACGTGCTGTTTCGTGATGCCGCCTTCGAGGTGTTCTTCGTGCTCGATGAAGGGCGCCGGCTCAATGACGAATGGCGCGAGGAGCTGCAACGCCGGCGCAGTGCGTTTTCCCTGAGCCAGCTGGTGCGTCGCGAGGCGCGGCCAAGGCGGATCAGCGCCCAGGAGCTGCTCGGGCGCCTGGCCCCGACGCTGCGCAAGAAGGCGCACAACTATCGGGAACGCGGGCTGGATCTGAGCGAGCTGGATATCATCGCCTTCGCCAGCCTCAAGCGCGAAGTGCTGGACCTCAACAGCCACTTCCCGCCGCCTACCGAGTACCTGCGCCAGGGGTGGCGCTCGCTGTCGCTGGTGGGGCCGACGTTCGCCCGGGTGCTGTTCGCCCACCCCGACGCACCGGATTTTCTGCGCGGGAACCTGGGGCGCAGCATTGTCTTCGATGTCGGTATCAGTCTTTGATCCACTGCCGAGAGTCTTTGCGATGGCGTACACTCGGCGCCAGTGATAGAAAGCATTATCATTCGATATCAAGTGCTTGCGAGAACCCTGTGGTGTTTTCGCAGTCACAAGCGTCTATCTGACGAGGCCCACCATGACCAGCCGCTTGAATCCAGAAGATCAGCGTCGTGTCGATGAATACCTGCAGGCACCTCAGCATCGAGTCGAGCGCAAGCCATTCCGGCCTTTGCTGCTCCTCGTGGTAGTGGTGGCTGTGACCATCGGCCTGGGCCTGCTTAGCCGCCTGTTGAGTGGACTGGTGCTATGAGCTGCCTTGCGCTCGCCCTCCCCTCGCCCCTGTCGCGGCCGGCCCTTGGGGCCAAGAATTCCTTAAACCTTATGAGATATCCCCATGACTCATCGCATCGTGATTGTCGGCGGCGGCGCCGGCGGCCTGGAACTGGCGACCCGCCTGGGTAAAAGCCTGGGCAAGCGCAAGCAGGCCGAGATCACCCTGGTCGACGCCAACCTCACGCACATCTGGAAGCCCCTGCTGCACGAAGTGGCCGCCGGCTCGCTGAACTCCTCGGAAGACGAACTGAACTACGTGGCCCAGGCCAAGTGGAATCACTTCAATTTCCAGCTGGGGCGCATGAGCGGCCTGGACCGTGAGACCAAGCAGATCCAACTGGCCGCAACCCTCGATGAAGAAGGTCGCGAACTGCTGCCTGCGCGCACCCTGGGCTACGACACCCTGGTCATCGCCGTGGGCAGCAACACCAACGACTTCGGCACACTCGGTGCAGCGCAGCATTGCCTGTTCCTGGATACCCGCAAGCAGGCCGAGCGCTTCCATCAGCAGTTGCTCAACCACTACCTGCGCGCCCATGCCGGTGATGTGGCCAGCGAGAAGATCAGCGTGGCTATCGTCGGCGCCGGCGCCACCGGTGTGGAACTGGCGGCCGAACTGCACCACGCGGCCCACGAACTGGCGGCCTACGGCCTGGACCGCATCCAGCCCAAGGACATGCACATCACGCTGATCGAGGCAGGCCCACGCGTGTTGCCTGCCCTGCCTGAGCGTATCAGCGTGCCGGTGCACAAGACCCTGGAAAAACTCGGGGTGAAAGTGATGACCAACGCGGCGGTCAGTGAAGTGACCGAGGATGGTCTGAAGACGGCGTCCGGCGAAGTGATCCAGGCGAGCCTCAAGGTATGGGCGGCCGGTATCCGGGCGCCAGGCTTCCTCAAGGACATTGATGGCCTGGAAACCAACCGCATCAACCAGCTGGTGGTGCGCCCGACCCTGCAGACCACCCGCGACGACAACATCTTCGCCTTCGGTGACTGCGCCGCCTGCCCGCAACCCGGCAGCGACCGCAACGTGCCGCCACGGGCCCAGGCCGCGCATCAGCAGGCTTCGATGCTTGCTCAGAGCCTCAAGGCTCGGCTTGAGAACAAGCCGCTGCCGACTTATGAATACAAGGACTACGGCTCGCTGGTTTCGCTGTCTCGCTTCTCGGCGGTGGGCAACCTGATGGGTAACCTGATGGGCAGCGTGAAGCTGGAGGGCTGGTTGGCGCGGATGTTCTATGTGTCGCTGTACCGGATGCACCAGATGGCGTTGTACGGGTTCTTCCGCACGGCACTGATGATGCTGGGTAGCAAGATTGGGCGGGGTACTGAGCCGCGCCTGAAACTGCACTGACAGACCAGCCCTCGCTTGGAGGAATGGGGTTGTCCGCGAGTACGATAGTGAATCGGCTATCGCTTTCGCAGGCAAACCCGCTCCCCCAACCGGCGGCGATACACATCAAGGCACCGGAAGGTGCTTTTTTGTGCTTAATCGTCGGGTACTGCCCGAAATCTTTGAAGGGGCACTGACGGGTGCCGTCGTGCAGTGACAAGTTTGGATAAATTCGAGGCAAAAGAAAAAGGGCATCTCATTCGAGATGCCCTTTTTACATGGTGGGTCGTGTAGGATTCGAACCTACGACCAATTGGTTAAAAGCCAACTGCTCTACCAACTGAGCTAACGACCCGGAAAATGGTCGGGGTGAGGGGATTCGAACTCCTGACATCCTGCTCCCAAAGCAGGCGCGCTACCGGACTGCGCTACACCCCGAAATTGGCTCCGCGACCTGGACTCGAACCAGGGACCCAATGATTAACAGTCATTTGCTCTACCGACTGAGCTATCGCGGAACTGAACTTCGTACAACTTCGAAGTCTGTGTTAGCTTCGAACTCTTCAGCGTTGTCGCTGCTGAGGCCGGCTATTCTACATTCTTCGTTTTGCTTGTCAACCCCCAATTTGCTTTCAAGTTACTGATTTGCAAATTGTTTTCAGATCCCTTGTACCGCCGGTGATCTGTGTAGTGCCTGACAGCGGGGCGTATATTAGGGGCACTCGATTTTCTGTGCAAGCATTTTTTTCAAAATATTCAGCTAGTTAGATCGGGCCCAGAAAAATCAGGGGTTTGCGTTACCGAGCAACTGCGTCGACAGGCCCAACGCCGCAAAGCCGAAACGAAAAAGCCCCGCCAAGGCGGGGCTCTTTCTTGACTGCCGGGCTCAGGCAAAGACGATTTCGTCGCCTTCGACCTTGGCGGTGATCGCCGCACCAGGCAGGAACTGCCCACCGAGGATCAACTGCGCCAGCGGGTTTTCGATCCAGCGCTGGATCGCACGCTTGAGCGGCCGTGCGCCATACACCGGGTCGTAACCGACTGCGATCAGTTTGTCCAAGGCCTCCGGGCTCAGGCTCAGCGACAGCTCGCGCTCGGCCAGACGGCTGCGCAGGCGGCCAAGCTGGATCTCGGTGATACCGGCGATCTGCTCGCGCCCCAGCGGCTCGAACACCACCACTTCGTCGATCCGGTTGATGAACTCCGGACGGAAGTGCGAACTTACCGCGTCCATCACCGCCGCACGTTGCGCCTCACGGTCACCGGCCAGTTCCTGGATCTGCGCCGAGCCCAGGTTGGAGGTCATCACGATCACCGTGTTGCGGAAGTCCACGGTACGGCCATGGCTGTCGGTCAAGCGGCCATCTTCAAGTACCTGCAACAGCACGTTGAACACGTCCGGGTGAGCCTTTTCCACTTCGTCCAGCAGCACCACCGAATACGGCTTGCGACGCACAGCCTCGGTCAGGTAACCGCCCTCCTCGTAACCGACGTATCCGGGTGGAGCGCCGATCAGGCGAGCCACGGAGTGCTTCTCCATGAACTCGGACATGTCGATCCGTACCATGGCCTCCTCGGTATCGAAGAGAAACTCGGCCAGCGCCTTGCACAACTCGGTCTTGCCCACACCGGTCGGGCCGAGGAACAGGAACGAGCCGCTTGGGCGGTTCGGGTCGGCGAGACCGGCCCGGGAGCGACGTACGGCGTTGGCCACGGCGGTGACGGCTTCGTTCTGGCCGATCACGCGCTGGTGCAGCAACTCTTCCATCTTCAGCAGCTTCTCACGCTCGCCTTCGAGCATCTTGGCCACCGGGATGCCGGTCCACTTGGAGACCACTTCGGCGATTTCTTCTTCAGTCACCTTGTTACGCAGCAACTGGTTCTCGGTCTTGCCGTGCTGGTCGACCATCTGCAGGCTGCGCTCAAGATCAGGGATGATCCCATACTGCAGCTCGGCCATGCGGCTCAGGTCACCTTTGCGGCGGGCAGCTTCGAGTTCCTGACGGGCCTGCTCGATCTTTTGCTGGATCTGCGCAGAACCCTGCACCTCGGCTTTTTCCGAGGCCCAGATTTCTTCCAGGTCGGAGTACTCACGCTCCAGACGCTCGATTTCCTCGGTCAGCTTCTCGAGGCGTTTTTTCGCAGCCTCGTCTTCTTCTTTCTTGAGCGCCTGGGACTCCACCTTCAGCTGAATCAAGCGACGGTCGAGGCGGTCGAGCACTTCAGGCTTGGAGTCGATCTCCATGCGGATGCGGCTGGCCGCTTCGTCGATCAGGTCGATAGCCTTGTCCGGCAACTGACGGTCGGTGATGTAGCGGTGGCTGAGCTTGGCTGCGGCGATGATGGCACCGTCGGTGATGGCCACTTTGTGGTGCACCTCGTAGCGCTCCTTCAGGCCACGCAGGATGGCGATGGTGTCTTCCTCGCTCGGTTCCTCGACCAGCACCTTTTGGAAGCGGCGCTCGAGCGCTGCGTCTTTTTCGATGAACTGGCGATACTCGTTGAGCGTGGTTGCGCCCACACAGTGCAGTTCACCACGGGCCAGGGCCGGCTTGAGCATGTTGCCGGCGTCCATGGCGCCCTCGCCTTTACCGGCGCCGACCATGGTGTGCAGTTCGTCGATGAACAGGATGATCTGGCCTTCCTG
The DNA here is from genome assembly GCF_008124495.1 of Pseudomonas sp. CK-NBRI-02. Lineage (NCBI taxonomy): Bacteria > Pseudomonadati > Pseudomonadota > Gammaproteobacteria > Pseudomonadales > Pseudomonadaceae > Pseudomonas > Pseudomonas sp. CK-NBRI-02. The sequence goes on from NZ_VSJH01000022.1 coordinate 63,483, forward strand.
CTTCGACAATTCGTTGAGCAACGCTTTGAGGCGTTCTTCGAACTCACCGCGATACTTCGCGCCAGCGATCAGCGCGCCCATGTCCAGGGCGAGCAGGCGCTTGCCCTTGAGGCCATCGGGCACTTCGCCGTTGATGATGCGCTGGGCCAGGCCTTCAGCGATGGCGGTCTTGCCCACGCCAGGCTCACCGATGAGCACGGGGTTGTTCTTGGTACGACGCTGCAGGACCTGCACGGTACGGCGGATCTCATCGTCACGGCCAATCACCGGGTCGAGCTTGCCTTCCTCGGCGCGCTTGGTCAGGTCGACGGTGTACTTGTCCAGAGCCTGGCGCGACTCCTCGGCATTGGGGTCGTTGACCGCCGCACCGCCGCGCAGGTTGTTGATGGCGTTTTCCAGCGCCTTCTTGCTCACGCCCTGGCTGAGCAGGAGTTTGCCAAGCTTGCTGTTCTCGTCCATGGCGGCGAGCAACACAAGCTCGCTGGAAATGAACTGGTCGCCCTTCTGCTGGGCCAGGCGGTCGGCCTGGTTGAGCAGGCGCGCCAGGTCCTGGGACATGTTCACATCGCCCGTGGGATTCTGGATTTTCGGCAGTTGGTCCAGCTCTTTGGCCAGAGCCTGACGCAGGCCATTGATGTCAAAGCCGACCTGCATCAGCAGCGGCTTGATGGACCCGCCTTGCTGATCGATCAGCGCCTGCATCAAGTGCAAAGGTTCAATGGCCGGATGGTCCATGCCCACGGCCAGGGATTGGGAATCGGATAACGCCAGTTGCAGCTTGCTGGTCAAACGGTCTATTCGCATGGGGATACCTTCCTATAAGGGCAGGCGGAGCGATGGATAGCACCTGTAATGAAGAACCTGCCTGAGATGACCAATAGATAAGGCTGATTCTGGGTTTTTCAAGCTTAGCGGGGTTGACATAGGTCAGCAGTGCGGATCTGACCAAGAGCGCTTTGCGCGCCCGGGCAGGCTTCTACAAGATATTCGCGAGACTATAGGCGCTGGCGAGGTCTGGGATGAGGCGCGAAGCGGCCTCTAGGGCATCAAGGCCGCAGCCAGACCAACGAAGCGAAACGCCCACCCTGCGGCGTGCGTCGATAAGAGAAGAAGCGAGGGTCGTTGACCGTGCAGAAACCACCACCATATACAGCAGTGACACCACGGGCCGCCAGGCGGATACGCGCCAGCTGGTAGATATCGGCCATCAGTTTGCCCGGGCGCTCACCGTTGACGAAGGCTGCAGCAGACTCGGGGTGCACGGCGGTAAAAGCATCGCGCACTTCCAGCCCCACCTCGAACGCCTGTGGCCCAATGGCCGGGCCCAGCCATACCAACACCTCGTCGGCAGGAACACCGAGGCGATCGAGCGTGGCTTCCAGCACACCGCCAGCCAACCCGCGCCAGCCTGCATGAGCGGCCGCCACGCGGGTACCGGCACGGTCGCAGAACAGGGCCGGCAGGCAGTCGGCGGTCATCACCGTGCAGGCGATGCCGGGCTGGTCGGTGAAACTGGCGTCGGCCTCGGCCACCACCGCCGGGTCGGCATCGGCCACAACCAGGCCATGCACCTGCTTGAGCCAGGCCGGCCGGATGCCGAAGGCGTCGCTCAGGCGGCGGCGATTCTCGGCGACCGCAACCGGGTCGTCGCCCACGTGGTCACCCAGGTTGAAGGACTCGTAGGGCGGCAGGCTGACGCCGCCCTCGCGGGTGGTGACGCAGGCGTGCACCGAGGCCGGGGCCGGCCAGTCGGGGAACAGCAGCGACTGCGTCAGGCCGCTCATCCGATGAAGCTCTCACGGTCCTGGGCGAGCAGCGACAGCAACCAGACGAAATCATCCGGCAACGGCGAAGCCCATTCCATGCGTTCGCCGGTGGTCGGGTGATCCAACGCCAGGAAGCGCGCATGCAAGGCCTGGCGCGGGAAGTGCTTGACCGCCTCGACCATGGCCACGCTGGCTGCCGGTGGAATGCGGAAGCGCCCGCCGTAGGTCTGGTCGCCGACCAGCGGGAAGCCCACATGGGCCATGTGCACGCGGATCTGGTGGGTACGGCCGGTTTCGAGTTTGACCCGCACATGCGTGTGCGAGCGGAAGCGTTTGAGTACGCGATAGTGGCTGACCGCAGGCTTGCCGCCGTCGGTCACCGCCATGCGCTGGCGCATGCCGCCGTGACGGCCGATAGGCGCGTCGATCTTGCCACCGGCGGTGACCACGCCGACCACGATGCACTCGTAGATGCGGCTTACCGAGCGCTTTTGCAGCTGGTCGACCAGGTTGGTCTGGGCCTGCAGGGTCTTGGCCACCACCATCAGGCCGGTGGTGTCTTTGTCCAGGCGATGCACGATACCGGCACGCGGCACGTTGATGATGTCCGGCACGTGGTGCAACAAGGCATTGAGCAGGGTGCCGTCGGCATGGCCCGCCGCCGGGTGGACCACCAGCCCGGCAGGCTTGTTGATCACCAGGATCTGGTCGTCTTCGTAGACGATATCCAGCTCGATGTCCTGGGCCACCCATTCACCCTGGGCTTCCTGCTCGGCGTCGAGGGCCAGGACGGAGCCACTGTGGACGATATCGCGCGGGCGCAGTACCGCGCCGTCGACCGTCAGGCGGCCGTCCTTGATCCACGAGGACAGGCGCGAGCGCGAGTACTCGGAGAAGAGTTGGGCGGCGACTTGGTCGAGGCGTTGGCCCCCCAGTTCGGACGGGACCTCTGCGCTAAGTTGAATGATCTCGGACATGCTCGATTCGGCGGGCGCACAGCCTTTGGTTTCAGCTGCACGCTTGTGGTTAAATACGGCTTCTTTTGCCCCGGGTTTGGCCGGGGGCGCTCATCATAACAGGACGGCACCGCCCAAGACAGCGGCCGTCAAAGGGACGCAAGCCGCCATGCAAGTGAAACACCTGCTGCTGATCGCCATTCTCGGGCTCACCGCTGCCTGTTCCTCCAACAAGGAAGTCGTCGACGAGAACCTCAGCGAGGCCGAGCTGTACCAGCAGGCGCAGGCCGACCTGGACAACCACAGCTATACCAGCGCCGTGAACAAGCTCAAGGCCCTGGAATCGCGCTACCCGTTCGGCCGCTACGCCGACCAGGCACAGCTGGAACTGATCTACGCCAACTACAAGAATGCCGAGCCGGAGGCTGCCAAATCCGCCGCCGAGCGCTTCATCCGCCTGCACCCGCAGCACCCGAACGTCGATTATGCCTATTACCTCAAGGGCCTGACCTCGTTCGACCAGGACCGCGGCCTGCTGGCGCGCTTCCTGCCACTGGACATGACCAAGCGTGACCCAGGTGCCGCCCGCGACTCCTACAACGAGTTCGCCCAGCTGACCAGCCGCTTCCCCAACAGCCGCTACTCGCCGGACGCCAAGCAGCGCATGATCTACCTGCGCAACCTGCTGGCTTCCTACGAAATTCACGTCGCCGACTACTACCTGAGCCGTCAGGCTTATGTGGCCGCCGCCAACCGTGGCCGCTACGTGGTCGAGAACTTCCAGGAAACCCCATCGGTCGGCGACGGCCTGGCCGTGATGGTCGAGGCCTACCAGCGCCTGCACCTGGACGAACTGGCTGCCACCAGCCTGGAAACCCTCAAGCTCAACTACCCGGACCACCCGAGCCTGGTCGACGGTCAATTCCAGCCCAAGCAGGAAGAAGCCGACAACCGCTCCTGGCTGTCCAAGGCCACCCTGGGCCTGATCGAGACCGAGACCCCGCTGCCGCCGGGCGAAACCCGCGCCAACCAGGACGTGGTCAAGCAGTTCCAGGATGCGCGCTCGGAGATGCCTGAAGAGCTGCTGCCCAAGGACGAGGACGGCAACCCGATCCTGCCGGAAGGCCCGAAAGAAGCCGAAAAAGACCGCTCGTGGTTCAGCTACATGACCTTTGGTCTGTTCGACTGATATCACGCGCAACAGAAAGGGAGGCCCAAGGCCTCCCTTTTTTATTGGCTGCGCCCTAGACTGTCGGTCTTTCCTCTCGACAAACTGGACACCATGGTTCGTCTACTTTTCTGGATCGCCGTGATCGGCGCTGCGTTCTGGCTGTGGCGCAAATTCAACGCCAGCCAGCAGTCTTCCTCCGAGCCCAAGCTCGATGACCCGCTGAAGATGGTGCGCTGCGCCCACTGCGGCGTGCACCTGCCCAACGATCGCGCATTGCGACGGGGCAATGACTGGTATTGCAGCCAGGCTCATCTGGAGCAAGGGCCAGGGCAACAGCGCTGAGGTCGATCGTTGGCTGTGCGGAACAACTGCCTCGTGCTGGCGCCGACCTATTCGCGGATAAACGCGCTCCCACAGATCCTGCGGGAGCTGCGAAGTCAAACCAGACGCGCACCTGGCGCATAAGGCACCGGATCGATGATCGGCTGACCGCCGGTCAACAGGTCGGTGAACAGCTGGCACGATGCGGGCGCCAGCACCAGCCCATTGCGGTAATGCCCGCAGTTCAACCACAGCCCTTCGTGCCCCGGCACTGGCCCGATATAGGGAATCCCTTCCGGCGAGCCAGGGCGCAGGCCAGCCCAATGTGCTACCACTTCGGCATTCGCCAAGGCCGGCAATAGCTCCACCGCCGAAGCCTTGAGGCTTTCCAGCGCCTCGTTGGTGGGAGTCTTGTCGTATCCGGCGTGCTCGAGGGTACTGCCCACCAGGATGTGCCCGTCACGACGCGGAATGGCATAGCGCCCTTTGGCCAGGACCATGCTCGGCAAGAAGTCTTCGGCGCACTTGAACAGGATCATCTGCCCCTTCACCGGCTCCACCGGCAGTTCCAACCCCAGTGTACGCAGCAGGTCGCCACTCCAGGCACCGGCACTGAGCACCACCTCGTCCGCCGTCAGCACGCCCTCGTTAGTGTGTACGCCAGTGATGCGGCCACCTTCCTGGCAGAACCCGCTGACCGGGCAATGCTCGCGCAGGGTCACATTGGGCATCGCCAGCAATGCAGCCTTGAGTGACTTCACCAAGCGCGGGTTACGCACATTGGCCACCCCCGCCATGTAGATGGCGCGCTTGAAGCCAGGGCCAAGCACCGGTACTGCATCGTATGCCGCCGAGATATCCACAGCGCTCAACGGCCGCTGCTCGCGCTCAGCCCAGTCCAGGGCTTCGGCTTCGTCGTCCAGGTCCAGCCAGTACAGGCCGGTGGTATGCACTTGCGGATCGATGCCGGTAGAGGCGAACAGGCGCTCACCCAGTTGTGGATAGAAGTCCTGCGACCAGTGCGCCAGGGCGGTTACCGCCGGGCTGTAGCGCCAGGGGTACAGCGGCGAGACGATACCGCCGCCGGCCCAGGACGACTCGCGCCCCACCTCACCCTGATCGCATACCACCACCTGGTCGACCTTCGGCGCCAGGTTGAACGCCGTCAGCAGCCCGATCACCCCACCACCGACAACCACTACTTGCTTGCTCATCTGTCGATCCACTAGCTGAATTAAATCCGGGCCTTCAACGCCCCCAGCAATCTTCGGCCGGCATGCCGGCACCCGGATTGCCACGCACTCCAGCCTGATCGAGCTGGAAGTCGCCACAACGATCGTCAACCATCATGCCCTCGGGCAGGCGCCTGGCGAGCAGCACGAAGCTGTCGTCGTCACGTTGCGCCAGCAAGCGGTAATAGCGTGTGCCGACAGGCAAAGGCGGTACCTGAGGGTCAGGATCGGCGTACTGTCCAGTACGCGCTCTGTGGCGTTCCAGACGCAGGGCTGCGTCCTGCAGCAGGCCAATCACTTCGCTTCGCGCGGCACGCCTGAGCTGGTCGCTGTAACTGGGGTAGGCAATGGCTGCCAGAATGCCGGTCACCGCCAGCACAATCAACAATTCGATCAGGCCAAGGCCTCGCTGCATGTCACTGTTCCCTCAATCGTTGGCGCCATACGATGCGCTGGGCGCGCGTCTTTTGCCCTGCCTCAACGGCGTAGATTGCTTCCAGCACATGCCGCGCCGTCAGGTGCTGGCTCACCGCCGTGACCCTGAACAGGCGCACAGGGATGTCTTCGGGGACATGTACCGCCCGAGTGCTTTCACCCAGGTTCTGCAGAAAGAAAAAACCCTGCTCCGCTCGCTGCCATGCCGCCTCCCCGCCCCGCACATCATGGGCTTCGGCGGGCGGCGCACAGGGCGGCGCGCAGGGCCTTGGCGGCGCCCGCAGCAAGCGGTCACGGCCCTCCAGCAAGGTTGCCTCTGCCTGCTCCAGTGCTTGGGCACTGACCAGCAGTTGAGCAGTCGAGCGCGCCAGCCGCAGGGCGTCGTGCAGCGCCGATGCCGCCAGCAGCCCCAAGAGCAGACTCAGCAGCAGTCCGGTCAGAAGGACGATACCCTGTTGGCGCCTCATGACTCGGGCAACCGGTTGCGCAGGGCCACACTCATCTCATGCCGCAGCTCGATCTGGTGGCGCGGGTCGAACAACGTGAGCTGCACATCGACGCGCCCGCCCTCTTGCGTCGGCACCAGCGTGGCGCGCAGGTCACGCACCTGATCGATCAGCGTCTGGGACTGGCTGCCACGCACCAACCGCAAATCATTACCCTGCAGTTGGTAGGCAATGCGCTGGAGGGGGAACAGCAGCGCATCGGATCGCGCGCTGACGTCGCGCGGGTTACTCACCTGGGCCCAGCTCAGGCAATCGGTCAGCAGTACCCAGTCCGCTTGTCGCCCGGTACCGGGTAATTGCTCACCGACCAGGTTCAGGCTCTCCAGGCGTCCGCCCCCGGTTCGGGCGATGCGCACAGGCTGGGCGAAGGCGGCGGCTGCCGCCGGGCTGTCGAAGGTGATGGCGTCGTGACGCAGGCAGCCCAACATACCGGCCGAACGGATGTCCTGAGCCATGCGATGCAACGCCAGCCGGGCGTCATCCTGCAGTCGTGCCGTGGCGGCCTGCGCTTGCCAAGCCTGATAGGTGGACACGAACACCTGGCTCGCCGTCCCCAGCAGTACCAGCCCGATCGTCAGCGCCAGCAAGGCCTCGAGCAACCCGTAGCCTGCCTGGGTATGCCTCATGGCGATACCCTGCCCCGCAAGCTGATGAGCGCCTGGCCTGACCTGTGAATTTCCAACGACCAGGTTTCACCGGCGCCCGTCGCCCGACCTTGCGCCGAAGCACCCAGCAGCCGGCGAATCCGGCCTTGCCAATCCGCCCGCTCGGCCTCCGGCAGGACACCGACCGCCCTGCCGCGCTCCAACAACCCTTGCGCCAAATAGACCGCCTGGCTGTCACGCCGCGCCTCGTCACTTATCTGCAACCCGCGCAATTGTTGAGCCGCGGCAGCGAACAACCCCAGCGCCAACACAGTCATCGTCAACAACACTTCCAGCAGCGTTATGCCGCGCTCCCTCGCTTGCATCCTTCCCTCCTGGGAATTTTCCTGCTCTTGCTCTCCAAATCTGCCGACTGGACGCCCTGTCCGTCGGCCTCGAAGCTACAGCGAAGCACGTCCTGGGAGAAATGCACGGTGCAGCAACGTGGAGCAACACTGATACAAATGATGTGCGCCTTGGCGCTGATCAGCCTTCTGGCACAAGTTGGATTGCCGGCCTACGCCAATCTCAGTCACGACCTGCACCAAGCCGCCGCGGCCCGCTATTTGGCGCAAGCACTGCGTAGCGCACGCAGCCATGCCGTGCTACAGCAGCAAGCGGTACAGGTACAAGCGTTGGAGGGGGACTGGGGTCTGGGCTGGCGTACACACCTGGCACACAACGGGCAACTACTGCACGAGCAACGCCTCGCGCGCAGGCTCGAGATCGCCAGCAATGTGGATAACGAGGTGACATTCAGCGGCCTGGGCGTTCCGCTGCGGGGCAATCGCGGGTTTCTCGGGGCTACGTTGGAGATTTGCCCACGCACGGAGCAAACGAGCCGGTATTGGGTGGTGTTGGCACCCAGCGGCAGGGTCGACCTGCGCACCGGAACGAGAGACTCGTCACGGTGCGCAGGCGCCTGATCAGATCAGCGAGCGAACCCGCAGTTCCTTGGGCATGGAGAAGGTGATGTTCTCTTCCCGGCCATCGAGCTCTTCAGCGCCGGTGGCGCCCCAGGCACGCAGTTGTTCGATCACGCCACGCACCAGCACTTCGGGAGCCGAGGCACCCGCGGTGATGCCGATACGGGCCACGCCCTCGAACCAGCCTTGCTGCAGGTCCTCGGCACCGTCGATGAGGTACGCCGGGGTCCCCATGCGTTCGGCCAGCTCGCGAAGGCGGTTGGAGTTGGAACTGTTGGGGCTGCCGACCACCAGTACCACGTCACACTCATCGGCAAGCTGCTTGACGGCGTCCTGACGGTTTTGCGTGGCATAGCAGATGTCGTCCTTGCGCGGACCACCGATGTTCGGGAAGCGCGCACGCAGGGCGTCGATGACACGGCTGGTGTCATCCATCGACAGAGTCGTCTGGGTCACGAAGGCCAGGTGCTCGGGATCGCGAACCTGAAGGTTGGCGACATCGTCCTCATCCTCGACCAGGTAGATCGCGCCGCCATTGCTGGCGTCGTACTGGCCCATGGTGCCCTCGACTTCCGGATGCCCGGCATGGCCGATGAGAATGCACTCCTTGCCATCGCGACTGTACTTGGCCACCTCGATGTGAACCTTGGTCACCAGCGGGCAGGTGGCGTCGAACACCTTCAGCCCCCGGCCGGCCGCTTCCTGGCGCACGGCCTGGGAAACACCATGGGCGCTGAAGATGACGATGACGTCGTCCGGCACCTGGTCGAGCTCTTCGACGAAGATGGCCCCGCGGTTGCGCAGGTCCTCGACCACGAACTTGTTGTGCACCACTTCATGACGCACATAGATCGGCGGGCCGAAGACTTCCAGGGCGCGGTTGACGATCTCGATCGCCCGGTCGACCCCCGCGCAGAATCCGCGAGGGTTGGCGAGTTTGATTTGCATGCTCGGCTCCAGGCTTACAGGGCCTTGACCTCGAGGATCTCCACCTCGAAAGTCAGGGTCTTGCCAGCCAGTGGGTGATTGAAATCGATGGTCACCTGGTCGTCGTCGAACGCCTTGACCACGCCAGGCAGCTCGGCGTTGGCGGCGTCGTTGAAGATCACCAGCAAGCCTTCGGACAACTCCATGTCAACGAATTGCGAGCGCGGCATGACCTGTACGTTCTGCGGGTTCGGCTGGCCGAAGGCGTTCTCAGGGACGATGGTCAGCGTACGCTTGTCACCGGCCTTGAAGCCGAACAGCGCGGTTTCAAAGCCTGGCAGCAGATTACCGTCGCCCACCTTGAAGGTGGCTGGTGCCTTGTCGAACGTGCTGTCGACGGTGTCGCCGTTTTCCAGGTGCAGCGCGAAGTGCAGGGTGACTTCAGTGTTCTGACCGATACGGGTTTCAGTCATGGACAGGCTCTCCGGACTTCTTGCTCTTGAACATATCCAGCGCCAGCATCACCGCACCAACGGTGATAGCGCTGTCGGCCAGGTTGAAGGCCGGGAAATACCAACGGTTCTGCCAGTGCACCAGGATGAAGTCGACCACGTGGCCCAGCACAATGCGGTCGTACAGGTTGCCCAGCGCACCACCGAGCACCAGCGCCAAGGCCACGGCCAGCCAGGTGTCGTTGCGCCCCAGGCGCTTGAGCCAGACCACCAGCACCGCACTGACCACCACGGCGATCAGGGCGAACAGCCAGCGCTGCCAGCCGGAGCTGTCGGCCAGGAAGCTGAATGCAGCACCAGTGTTGTAGGCCAGGGTCCAGCTGAAGTAATCGGGGATGACCACGATCTGCTGGTACAGCTTAAGGGCACCCTCGAAATAGACCTTGGTGGCCTGGTCAAGGACCAGGACCACCAGGCTCAGCCAGAGCCAGGCAAGGCGCCCCAAGCGCCCCGCTGCAGGATTAGGCATAGTGGCGCACCTCGCCGGAACCGCTGAGGTTGTCTACGCAGCGGCCGCAGATTTCCGGATGCTCCGGGTGGCTGCCGACGTCGGCGCGGAAGTGCCAGCAACGGCCGCACTTGGCATGGCCGGACTTGACGACTTTCAGCTTGAGGCCTTCGACTTCGGTTGTCACGGCATCGGCCGGCGCCTGGACGAACGGCACCACGCTGGCGGCGGAAGTGATCAGCACGAAGCGCAGTTCATCGCCCAGTTTGGCCAGGTCGGCGCTCAGGCCTTCTTCGGCGAACAGGGTGACTTCAGCCTGCAGGTTGCCACCGATGGCCTTGGCCGCGCGCTGGTTCTCCAGCTCCTTGTTGACCGCTGCCTTGACCGCCATGACGCGATCCCAGTAGGCGCGATCCAGCTCGAAGCCTTCCGGCAGATCGGACAGCCCTTGGTACCAAGTGTTGAGCATCACCGACTCGTTGCGCTCGCCTGGCAGGTACTGCCAGATCTCGTCGGCGGTGAACGCCAGGATCGGGGCGATCCAGCGCACCAGGGCCTCGCTGATGTGGTACAGCGCGGTCTGGCAGGAGCGTCGGGCGACACTGTTGGCGCCGGTGGTGTACTGGCGGTCCTTGATGATGTCGAGGTAGAAGCCACCCAGCTCCTGAACGCAGAAGTTGTGCACCTTGGAATAGACGTTCCAGAAACGGTACTCGCTGTAGTGCTCTTCGAGTTCGCGCTGCAGCAGCAAGGTGCGGTCGACGGCCCAGCGGTCCAGCGCCAGCATGTCGTCGGCCGGCAGCAGGTCACGGGCCGGGTCGAAGCCGGACAGGTTGGAAAGCAGGAAGCGCGCGGTGTTACGGATACGACGGTAGGCGTCGGCGCTACGCTGCAGGATCTGCTCGGAGACCGCCATTTCGCCGGAATAGTCGGTGGCCGAGACCCACAGGCGCAGGATATCGGCACCCAGGGTGTCGTTGACCTTCTGTGGCTCGATGGTGTTGCCCAGCGACTTGGACATCTTGCGGCCGCTCTCGTCCACGGTGAAGCCGTGGGTCAGCAGTTCGCGATATGGCGCATGGTTGTCGATGGCGCAGCCGGTCAGCAAGGAAGAGTGGAACCAGCCGCGGTGCTGGTCGGAGCCTTCCAGGTACAGGTCGGCGCGCGGGCCGGTCGAATGGCCGATATCGTGGGAACCACGCAGCACATGCCAGTGGGTGGTGCCGGAGTCGAACCAGACGTCCAGGGTGTCGGAGATCTTGTCGTACTGGCCGGCTTCTTCACCGAGCAATTCAGCGGCATCCAGCTTGAACCACGCCTCGATGCCTTCCTTCTCGACGCGCTTGGCCACTTCCTCCATCAGCTCGACGGTGCGCGGGTGCAGCTCGCCGGTCTGCTTGTCGAGGAAGAACGGAATCGGCACGCCCCAGTTGCGCTGACGCGAGATGCACCAGTCAGGGCGATTGGCGATCATCGCGTGCAGGCGGGCCTGGCCCCAGGACGGCACGAACTTGGTGTCTTCGATGGCCTTGAGGGCACGCTCACGCAGCGGCTCGCCGGTGGTGGGCTGCTTGTCCATGCCGACGAACCATTGGGCGGTGGCGCGGTAGATCAGCGGGGTCTTGTGACGCCAGCAGTGCATGTAGCTGTGGCTGATGGTCTCGGTGTGCATCAGCGCGCCGACTTCGCTCAGCTTGTCGACGATGGCCGGGTTGGCCTTCCAGATGAACTGGCCGCCGAAGAACGGCAGCGACTCGACATACACGCCGTTGCTCTGCACCGGGGTGAGGATGTCTTCGTTAACCATGCCATAGCGCTTGCAGGTGACGAAGTCGTCTTCACCGTAGGCTGGCGAGGAGTGCACCACGCCGGTACCGGCGCCCAGTTCGACGTAGTCGGCCAGGTAGATCGGCGACAGGCGGTCGTAGAATGGGTGACGGAAATTGATCAGTTCAAGTGCCGAACCCGGCGCGGTGGCGATCACCGAACCTTCCAGGTTGTAGCGCTTGAGGCAGGACTCGACCAGTTCTTCGGCCAGCACCAGCAGGCGCTCGCCGGTGTCGACCAGGGCGTAGTTGAACTCCGGGTGGATATTCAGCGCCTGGTTGGCCGGGATGGTCCAAGGGGTGGTGGTCCAGATGACGATGGCGGCGGGCTTGGCGAGGCTCGCCAGGCCGAAGGCGGCAGCCAGCTTGTCGGCATCGGCGACCGGGAAGGCCACGTCGATGGTCTGGGATTTCTTGTCGGCATACTCGACTTCGGCCTCGGCCAGTGCCGATCCGCAGTCGAAACACCAGTTCACAGGCTTGAGGCCCTTGAACACGAAACCTTGCTTGACCATCTCGGCCAGGGCACGGATTTCACCAGCCTCGTTGGCAAAGTTCATGGTCTTGTAGGGGTTGTCCCAGTCGCCCAGCACACCCAGGCGGATGAACTCGGTCTTCTGGCCTTCGATCTGCTCGGCGGCGTACTCACGGCACAGTTCGCGGGTGCGGTCTGCGGTCAGGTGCTTGCCGTGGGTGACCTCGACCTTGTGCTCGATCGGCAGGCCGTGGCAGTCCCAGCCCGGTACGTAGGGCGCATCGAAGCCCGACAGGGTCTTGGAACGGACGATCATGTCCTTGAGGATCTTGTTCAGCGCATGACCGATATGAATCTTGCCGTTGGCATAGGGCGGGCCGTCGTGGAGGACGAACTTCGGACGATCCTTGCCAATTTCACGCAGCTTCTGGTACAGGCCAATGCTGTCCCAGCGCTGCAGGATCTGCGGTTCGCGCTGAGGCAGGCCGGCCTTCATCGGGAAGGCGGTGTCCGGAAGGTTAAGCGTGGCTTTGTAGTCGGTCATTTCAGGCTCTTCGTTAGCGGTTGAGCGTGCCAATGGGCACGTGCGGCGGCGATGTCCGCGTCGATCGCCGACTTCAGCGCCTCCAGGGAGGCGAAACGCTGCTCCTCGCGCAGCTTCTGGTGGAACTCCACCGTCAGGCGCCGGCCATACAGATCGCCGGCGAAATCCAAAAGATGAATCTCCAGGTGGGGACGGCCATCACCGGCGACGGTGGGACGAACCCCGATGTTGGCGACACCTGGCCAGACCTTGCCGTCGATCTCGGCGCTGGTCAGGTAGACGCCGCTCAGCGGCACGCGGCGGCGCTTGAGCTGGATATTGGCGGTGGGTGTGCCGAGCTGGCGCGCCAGCTTCTGGCCGTGCAACACCCGGCCGGTGATACGGTAGGGGCGGCCCAGCAGGTGCGCAGCCAGCTCGAAATCGGCTTGGGCCAACGCCTTGCGCACCTCGGTGCTGCTCACCCGCAATCCGTCCTGGATGACGGTGTTGGCCGCCTCCACGCTGAAACCGTATTGATGCCCGGCCTCGACCAGGAAGGCGAAGTCGCCGGCGCGGTCGCAGCCGAAGCGGAAATCATCACCCACTTCGAGGTGGCGCACACCCAGGCCGTCGACCAGGATGGCCTTGACGAACTCTTGGGCGCTGAGCTGGCTCAGGCGCTGGTTGAAGGCCAGGCACAGGACCCGATCGATACCCTCGGCAGCCAGCAGTTCGACCTTGTCGCGCAGCCGAGCCAGGCGAGCAGGTGCGGTATCGGGGGCGAAGTATTCACGTGGTTGAGGCTCGAAGATCACCACGCAGGTTGGCAAGCCAAGCGCCTGCCCACGCTCGCGCAGGCGCGCCAGGATTGCCTGGTGGCCACGGTGAACCCCGTCGAAGTTGCCAATGGTGGCGACACAGCCCCGGTGCTCGGGGCGCAGGTTGTGAAGACCTCGAACCAGCTGCATAACGCGCTTCTTGCTCATAAAGTGGCCGATTATAACCACACCCGGGCGCCGGTGACAGGCAGCAGCGCCAGGGGGTGACGTGGAATGCGAAAAACCGACGTCTGACCCGACATCGGCCTTAGTGCAAGGCCTTGCGGGCAAAATGCCGAGGCCGGAACCCGCACAGGAACAGGCAACCGAAGTAGGTCACCACACCCGCGAAGATCAATGCCCCTAGACGCAGGAATCGCTCAGGCATCCCGCCCTGCTCCCAGGCTGGCATGTAATGCATGCCAGCCAGCAGCACACCGGACATCAGGCCCACCGCCAGTACCAGCTTGCACAGAAACACCGTCCAGCCCGGCTGCGGCTGGAACAACTGCTGGCTGCGCAGCTTCCAGTACAGCAAACCGGCATTCAGGCAAGCCCCAAGACTGATCGCCAGGGCAAGGCCCGCATGCTGCAACGGACCGATCAGGGCCAGGTTGAGCAGTTGGGTGCAGACCAAGGTGAAGATCGCGATCTTCACCGGCGTACGGATATTCTGCTGCGCATAGAAGCCCGGGGCCAGCACCTTGACGAGAATCAGCGCGAGCAGGCCGACCGAATAGGCGATCAGGGCGCGCTGGGTCATGGCAGCATCGAACGCAGTGAACTTGCCGTACTGGAACAGCGCGACGGTCAGCGGCTCGGCGAGAATGCCCAGGGCCAAGGTGCAAGGCAGCACCAGCAAGAAGCACAGACGCAGCCCCCAATCGAGAATCCGCGAATACTCGTGCCGGTCACGATTGGCGTAGGTCTTGGCCAGGGTCGGCAGCAAGATGGTGCCCAGCGCCACGCCCAGCACGCCGGAGGGCAACTCCATGAGGCGGTCGGCGTAGTACATCCAGGACACCGAACCGGCCACCAGGAAGGAGGCGAAGATTGTGTTGATGATCAGCGAGATTTGGCTGACGGACACTCCGAGGATCGCCGGCAGCATCTGCTTGAGCACACGCCAGACGCCGGTGTCGCGCAGGTTCAGCCGCGGCAGCACGAGCATACCGATCTTCTTCAATGCCGGCAGTTGGTACAGCAGCTGCGCCAGCCCCCCGGCAAGCACACCCCAGGCCAAGGCCATGATGGGTGGATCAAAATACGGTGTGAGCAGCACGGCGAAGGCGATCATGGCGACGTTCAACAGCGTCGGGGTGAAGGCCGGCACCGAAAAACGGTTCCAGGTATTGAGGATCGCCCCGGCCAGCGAGGAAAGCGAGATCAGCAATATATAAGGAAATGTCACCCGCAGCAGGGCGGTGGTGAGCTCGTATTTTTCGGCACTGTCGACGAAGCCCGGAGCGGTCACCCAGACCACCCAGGGCGCGGCGAGAATTCCCAGGGCGGTGACCAGAGCCAGTGCCAGGGTCAGCAGGCCGCTGACGTAGGCAATGAACGTGCGGGTCGCTTCCTCACCCTGCTGAGTCTTGTACTCCGCCAGAATCGGCACGAACGCCTGCGAGAACGCACCTTCGGCGAAGATCCGGCGCAGCAGGTTGGGCAGCTTGAAGGCGATGAAAAAGGCATCGGTCGCGATACCGGCGCCGAAAACCCGCGCCAGGATGGTGTCGCGTATGAACCCGAGTACCCGGGAGATCATGGTGATGGAACTGACGGCGGCCAGGGATTTGAGCAGGTTCATGGAAAAATTTCACGCCAGGGACGGAGGGCGCTGCCAGAAAGCGCCCGAATGTGCGATACTTCCGCGCCGTTGAAGGGGAAGCCAAAACTCCCGAGTTTACAGGTCGCTGCGCAGAAAGGAATCATTCCTTCACGCTCGCGAACCGCTCGGCGGAACCCTCAAGGTGGCCTTGACAACCGTTCGACTGATCGGCATGATTCGCGGCCTATTTTGTTTGCTATTTACCTAAAGTCTTTCGAGGAGCTCGACGGTGGCCAACTCACCTTCCGCCAAGAAACGTGCAAAACAGGCTGAGAAGCGTCGCAGCCACAACGCCAGCCTGCGTTCCATGGTCCGCACCTACATCAAGAATGTAGTCAAGGCCATCGACGCAAAAGACGCCGAAAAAGCGCAAGCCGCCTACACCCTGGCTGTGCCTGTTATCGACCGTATGGCCGACAAAGGCATCATCCACAAGAACAAGGCTGCTCGCCACAAAGGCCGTCTGAATGGCCACATCAAGGCGCTGAAAGAAGCTGCAGCTGCCTAAGCGATGCGCTTGTCGAAAAACCGACCCTAGGGTCGGTTTTTTATTGCCTGCGATTTGAGCCAATGAAAAGGGCCGCAGTGAGACCCCGTAACCACGCAACGCGCCGAGCCTTGCATGGTGACAGGGCCGCACTGCGGCCCCTTTTGCACGTACTATTTGCCGATCTGGATCTTCGGCGCCCATAGCAGCCATTCATCCTCAGGCTTGTCGAACAGGGCGAAGGTCTGTTGCGGCCGGGCTGGACTGCCCATCTTGTCGCCATCGGGCGTCGCGAAGGCAATCCCGCCATCGATAAGCGTCTCCAAGGACTCGGTGCGAACCGTGGCGCCCTTGAACAGGCCCCAGTCGAAGCCAAAGCCGCTGCTATTCCAGAACCGGCTCCCACCACGCACCAAGGCCGCGTAGCGAGGCTCGATAAGGATTTGGATAAGGACACGATCAGCGGTCTGCCCCAGCTCGAAGCCCGTCACCTTGCCCACTGTCACCTCACGATAGGTCACCGGCACGCCGGGCTTGATGGATCCACGACGCGGTGCACTGAGGGTCAGCGGCAAGCCGACCTCCGGCTCGGTCAGCTCGGGCGCCTCGGGCAAGGCGATAAAGTCGCGCTGCGGCCCCTTGGACTTCAACGCTGGCAGCACCTCAAGGTAGAGCCCGCCAACCAGGGTATCGAGGTTTTCGGTACGCACTAGGCCAAAGGCCGGCTTGACCACCCAGAACTGGGTACCAACCCGGGCGATGCGGTCCTGGGCTCCGGTGATGCGCGCCCGCAGCAGCACAGCCTGCAGGTCGGACGTCAGGTCGACGCTTTCCACACTCCCCACATCCAGGCCGCGGAAGCGGATAGGCGTGCCTGGCTTAAGGCCATCGGCGCGATCCACACGAATGGTGATCAGGGTACCCGCACGATCCGCGGCCTCCTGATTGTCGTGCAGGCGGAAGCGGGGAATGCGCCGTTTCAAAGGCACATCAGCCTTTGGCGTATCGAATGCCACACCACCTGCCATGAGCGTCTGCAGCGATTCACTCTTGACCTTGATCCCCGAAAGATCGCCAGACAAGGTGATGCCACTGGCATTCCAGAAGCGCGAGGAGCCGTTGACCAGATGGGCGTACTCCTTCTCGATATGCACGCCAATCAGGATGCGCTTGCTGTTGCGAGCAAACTGGTAGCTTTGCACGCTACCGACCTTGACCTGGCGATACATCACCGGGCTTCCGACTTCCAGCGAGCCCAGGTTATCGGCAAACAGCACCATGTGCAGGCCTGGCGCTTTCAGGTCCAACGGTGGCGCCTTCGGGCGCGCCTCGAACTCGCGCTGTGGCTTGGCGCCCTTCTCGCCTGGACGTATGGCGATATAGTTGCCTTTGACCAAGGCCTCCAGGCCCGTGATACCGGCCAGCGAAATGGAAGGCTTGACCACCCAGAACTGCGTCCCTTCGACCAGGTAGTCTTCGGCCAGCGGGTCGAGTGTCAACTCGGCCGTGGCGCTGGTCAGGTCGTCCGCGATCTTCATCGTCTTCAACGACCCCACCTGGATACCTTTGTACATGACAGGGGTACGCCCAGCCTGCAGGCCTTCGTAGTCTGTCAGCTTGACCTTGATACGGATACCCGCCTGAGCAGCGTCGAAGTCCTCGTACAGACGGAAAGGCAGGCTGGGGTCGGTGGGAGGGCTGTCCTTGCGGTATTCGGGAGTGGCAAAGGCGATGCCCCCGGCGACAATGCTGGCCAAGGATTCACTGCGCACCTTCACGCCCGATAGATCCGCATCGATGCTGATGCCACTGGCATTCCAGAATCGTGTGTGCTTGCGCACCAGATTCGCGTAGGCCGGCTCAATGAACACTTTGATCTCTACCGTGTCCTGGTCTTCGGAAAGGCGGTAGCTCTTCACCCGGCCGACCTGGATCTGCTTGTAGAAAATAGGGCTGTCGCGATTGAGCGAGCCCAGACGATCGGCCTTGAGGGTCAGGTGCAGGCCCGGCTCGCTATCGGACAACGGCGGTGCCTCGGAGAGGGCGGTAAAGCGCTTGGTCTTCTCCCCCTCACCGGGGCTGACGGCAATGTAGTTACCTGAAACCAGCGTTTCCAGCCCTGTGATCCCTGCCAGGCTGACGCTCGGCTTCACCAGCCAGAAGCGCGTCCCGGTGGTCAGATGCGGCTCGGCCTCCTTCCTCATCTCGATGGTGGCGATGACACCCGTATTGCTTCCTTTGGCATCGAGCACCAAGGCCTTCACCTTGCCGACGGACATGCCCTTGTAGATGACTTCGGTCTTGTTGGCGACGATGCCTTCACCGGACAGGAAACGAACCTGGATATCTACCCCTGAATCACGATAGGCCTGCCAAGCCAGCCAGCCACCTATCAGCAAGGCAATCAGCGGCAAAATCCATATCGCCGACCAGTTCGAAGCTGGGCGGGTTTTAGCCGTAGGCATGTCACTCATGGTCGTTATCCGACTCCGCGTTATCCCAAATCAGTCGGGGATCGAAAGTTAAAGCTGCAAGCATCGTCAGTATCACCACAGAGGCGAAGGCGACGGCGCCCAAGTTGGCTTCGACGCTGGCAATACGGCCGAAATTCACCACCGCCACCAAGATGGCGATGACGAAGATATCCAGCATGGACCAGCGGCCAATGAACTCGATGAAGCGGTACATCAGGATCCGCTGACGCGCCGACAGCGGTTGATGACGTTGCACCGAATACAACAACAGCCCGATACCCACCAGCTTGAAGGTGGGCACCAGAATACTGGCAATGAACACCACGGCGGCGATAGGCAACATGCCGTGCTTGAGCAGGGTGATGACTCCAGACATGATCGTGTCCGGGCTGCCCTGCCCCAGCGCGCTGACTGTCATGATCGGCAACACGTTGGCGGGAATATAGAGAATGGACGCGGTGATCAGAAGCGCCCAAGTGCGCACGATACTGTTGGGGCGCCGTGCATGCACGGTGGCGCCGCAACGGGTACAGGACTGCGCATCACTGCCAGATGCCTGCCGGTTCAGCTCATGACACTCATTACAGACCAGGATGCCTGCATCAATCGCCCGCATGCTCATCCTCCCCCGACAACGCACTCCAGATCTGATGTGGTGACATCACTACCTCCAGCCATACCTGGACCAATAACAAACTGATGAAACAAAACAGCCCCAGGCCTATGGTCAGTTCCGCAAGATCGACCAGTTTGACGATGGCAACCAGCACCCCCATGAAGTAGACCTCGAGCATGCCCCAGTCACGCAGGTGGTGATAAATACGATAGAAGAGCAATCCGTAACTTCGTCCGATATCTAGGCGAATGCTCAACAGAACCAGTAATTGGCAGAGAAGCTTGAGCAATGGGATCGCCATGCTGCATAGGAACACGACGACTGCCACGCCGCGCATATTCGAGTTGAATAGGCCTAGCACACCACTCCAGACAGTGTCGTCCGACGTCTGACCGAGCAAGTGCAGCTGCATGATGGGCAGAAAGTTGGCGGGCACATAGAGCAGCAAGGCCGTCAACACCAACGCAAGGCTGCGATTGACCACGTTGTGACGATGAGCATAAAGCTCGTAGCCACACCGCGGGCAATGTGCCTTTTCGTCATTCTGTAGCACCGGCTTACGCATCAACAGGTCGCATTCGTGGCAAGCCACGAGCTTATCCAGCGGCAAATGGGCCAGCGCTTCGGAGTCGACAGGATTAGGCATATCGAAATTCTGAATAGATGAATGGAGGCTATTCTAGTGCTCTGACTCAAATTGTGGGAGATGATGGCCATGGGGATGGCTCTGGGTGCCGGACCGCTTGCTAGTGGAGCGTAGCGGTCGGCACCAGAAAAGACAAAACCCCTACCTGCTCACGCAGATAGGGGTTTTGCGAAATGAATCTTGACGATGACCTACTCTCACATGGGGAAGCCCCACACTACCATCGGCGATGC
>NZ_VSJH01000023.1:0-33678 GCF_008124495.1 Pseudomonas sp. CK-NBRI-02
TGGCGAAGGTGTGAAGACGGGAAGGCGCGGGTGATCGCTTGGCCGGTTCAGTGGTGGGGGCGGCGCTGGCTGAAGGCGTGGCCAATGCCAGGGTCAACGGAAGGACCGCCTGGACGCCGATGTTGAGCCAGGCAACGGTCCGGGTCGCGAAGGGCGGCCCGCCGTAAAAAGTATGCTTTTTCAATGAAGTTATCATTCCCTGAAGGCCTGAAATGTAACTTCGCGATGGAGCTGTTTATTCGCCCGGCCATTGCCCGTTCGCAAGCAATGGACAGTTTTAGGTGCACTGGATGAAAAGTGACAAAGAGGAAATAACCAACACCAAGGCGAAGCGGTTGAAAGCAACTTCCATCTTTTCGATAGATGTTACGAGGCCGCCAAACGCAATGGATTGGAAATGCAGTATTTGCGAGTTTCTAACAGCGTCAGGAGGCTTTCAGGGGCAGAATTTACGAAAACGAAAAGAGCGGATCTGTAGGGGGAATCGCATGGAGGTCTTGAATAACGGGATTGTTGTGTTGCGCATCTTCAACGAAAAGGGCCGCAGGAATGCGGCCCTTGGTTTGACGCAGCGTCGAGTGAACGCAGGTCGACGTCAGTTATCAGTCAAGGGATCATCCTGGGAAAGCAGCGCATTGGCCAGTTCCTCGTCACTGGCCTGCAACCCAGGGTTGTCCTTGCGGGCCTGCTCCAGCGCCGATTCCACATAGGCACCGCGAATGACGCCGCCGCTGGCCACGAAGGCCGACAGCTCATCGCGGGCCGGGATGATCCGTTTGTCGTCCTTGAAGGTCGAGTACAGCGAGGCGGAGACCCCCGCAGATGTGGCGACATCGCCCGCATCCACACCAGCCAGGGCAGCCCCTGCCGGGAGCAGGAGCAAGAACGAAGGAACGAGCAGTAGACGGCGCATGGCAAGACCTCCAGGTGAAGCCCAAGGGATTTACTGCATGTTGTTAAGAGCGGTGGCGGTGCTCAGGAGTTCCATTGGCCGCGCCTGTCTGTCACACCTGTAGCGCCATGCGCCCTTGACCACGCAGGTAGAGGCCGTAGCCCAGGCCCAGTGCCAGCCACAGGCTCCCGAACGCCAAGGTCGCGGCGCTCATCCCACCTATTACCGTCAGTACAACGGCGATCCCCACCACGGGCACCAGCCAGTGGGCGAACCACCGCCGGCTACGGCCTTGGATGCCCAGTTTCACCAGCACCGAAAGGTGCAGCAGCACGAATGCACAGAGCGCACCGAAGTTGACGAACGACGCCAGACTGTCGATCCGCTCGCACATCACGATGGCGATCACCAGCGACAGTGCGGTCGACAACAGCAGCGCCACGTGAGGCGTGCCATGGCGCCGGTGCAGACGGGCGAACAACCCCGGCAACTGGCGATCGCGGCCCATGGCGAACAACACCCGGGACACACCCACCTGCATCGGCAACACATTGGTGAACCCACACATCAAGGCGATCAGCCAAGCCACCGCCACGGCGCTGAAGGGGCTGATCTGCACGGCCAGCAGTTGATAGATCGCACCGGAGGCATCCGCGATGCGCAACCCCGGCATCAGGTTGCCCAGCACCCAGGTGCTGAGGACGAACAGCACCGCGCAGATCAGCAATACCGCCAGAATGGCCCGCCCGACCAGGCGCCGGTCGCCACCCTTGACCTCCTCCGAAAGGGTCGAGATGGCGTCGAAGCCCAGGAACGACAGCACGCAAATCGAGGTGGCCGCGAACACCTTGCCCAACTCGAGCTGGTTGGCGTCATACAGCGGCGCCAAGGTCAGCGCACCGGCGCCTTTGCCGTCGGCCAAAGCATTTACCGCGAGCATGATCAGCCCCAGCATGACCGCGAACTGCACGACCACCGAGACCAGGCTGATGCGGGTGGTCACCGATACGCCGAACCAGTTCACCGCCAGCGAAACCACCACCAGGCCCACCAGGCAACTGGCGCGGTCCAGGCCCGGCACCAGCGTTTGCAGGCCGACCGCCATGACCAGGAACACCAGCGCCGGAATCAACAGGTAATCGAGCAGAATCAGCCAGCCGGCGATGAACCCCGGCAACTCGCCCAGGCTGTGCCGGGCAAAGCCGTAGACCGAGCCTGAGCAGGGCACTTCGGCCGACATGGTGGCGTAGCTCTGGGCGGTGAAGTACATGCACAGGGCGCCGAGCAGGTAGGCCAGGGCGATCAGCCCGCCCGAGGCCTCCCAGACGAAGCCGAAGGTGGTCAGAGGCGCCATCGGCGCAATGTAGGCCAGCCCGTAGGCGAGCAGGTCTTTCATGCCCAGGGTGCGCCGCAGTGTCGCGCCGCCCTCAAGGCTCACAGGTTTCTCGGTGGCAAGGCTCATGGTGAGCTCCGGTTCTTGTCGTTGTTGGAGGGGGCGGCGCAGGTGCGAGTCAGCCGACGAAGCCTGCGTGGCGGTGGACTTCCTGGCCTTCCAGGAGGGTGAGCAGGACCTCGGTGGCGCCGATCTCATGGGGCGCGATGCTGTACAGGTCGCGGTCGAGCAGGATCAGGTCGGCGTACTTACCCACGCTCAAGCTGCCGGTGCTGTCATCGCGCCAGGCGGCATGGGCGGCGTTGAGGGTGTAGCCACGGATCGCCTCGTCGATGCTGATCCGGTGCTGCGGTGTGTGCGCCGGACTGTCGGGGCCGTGGGCAGGGTTCTGGCGGGTGACCGCGCACTGGATGATCTGGAACGGGTCGAATGTGGTCACGCCCCAGTCGCTACTGACCATGCAGGTCACGCCCTGGCGGATGAACTCGCCGATCGGGTAGGTCCATTGCGCACGGGCCTCGCCAAGCATGGCATCGACCAGCGGGTCGGCGTCGGGGTTCGGTTGTGCCCAGAGGGTCTGGTAGTTGGCCAGGATGCCCAGTTCGCGAAAGCGTGGGATGTCCGCCGGATGCACCACTTGTAGGTGGGCGATCTGGTGGCGCGCGTCCCACGGGCCATTCTGGCGCCGGGCATGTTCGATACCGTCGATGGCCGCACGGGTGGCGCCATCGCCGATGCTGTGCACGTGCAACTGGAAGCGCTCGCGGTCGAAGGCGGCGAAGCACTCGTTGATCTGCGCCTGGGTGAACATCAGTTCGGCATTGCCGCCCGTGTCGCAACGCGGTTCGAGCAACACGGCGGTGCCGTTCTCCAGCACGCCATCAAGGAAGAACTTGGCCGAATGCAGCGACACGCGCTCGCCCTGATAGGTGTTGCGCAGGTCGATCAGCTCGCGCAGTTGCTCATCCAGCGGTTTGTGGGCGAATACCTTGGCGGTGGCGCGCACGCGCAGGGTGAGGTCACCGCGCTCAAAGCACGCCTGGTAGTTCTTCATGTAGTTGCGGCTGACCATCGCATCGAGCACGCCGGTGATACCGCGGCTGTTGAATACTTTGCTGTAGTGGGCCATGGCTTGGAGGTAGTCCGACTCGCTGTAGCCTGGGGCAATGCGGCCCATGGCCCAGATGGCGTCTTCGACCAGCCAGCCTTTTGGGGTGCCATCGGCCAGGCGCAGGTAGCTGCCGTTGTCCGGCTCCGGACTGCCGGGTCGTACGCCGGCCGCTGCGAAGGCGGCGCTGTTGGCCCAACCGTTGTGGTAGTCGCTGGCGAACATCAGCGCCGGGCGGCCGTCGGTGACGCTGTCGAGCCGCTCTTTGGTCAATTGCTCGGGGGTGAAGCGCGCCGAAGAAAAGCCCACACCACGGATCCAGGGTTTGTCCGGGTTGGCCTGGGCGAAGTCGCGGATGATCGCCAGCAGGTCCTCGACGCTGGTGGCGTCGTACAGCGCCGCGTTGTGGTAGAGGTCGGCGCTGCTGAGCTGGAAATGCACGTGGGTATCCTGCAGCCCCGGCAGCATCAGCTTGCCTTGGGCATGGATGCGCCGGGTGGCGGCATCGGCCAGGCGTTCGATGGTGGCGTTGTCGCCCACGGCCAGGATGCGGCCGTCGCGCACGGCGATGGCCTCGGCCCTGGGCAGGTGCGGATCCTGGGTGCGGATGTCGGCGTGGGTGATGATCAGTTCGGCGGTCTGCATGGCAGGTCCTCAGTAGAGGTAGGTGAAATACATTTCCAGGGCGCGGAAGGTGTCGTCGCCCAACGCCTGCTTGGCTGCGCCCTGGGGTTTGACCCAGTTGTAGGCCAGCGAGGTGTGCAGGTGGGGCGTGGGGTTCCAGTCGAGAAAGACCACGTTCTCGTCGGCGAAGCGGCGATCGTCCACGGGCATGCCGTTGAAGTGCTTTTCGTCCAGCGAGAATTGGTAATGGATGCCGCCCAGCGTCACGGTATCGCTCAGGTGGGTCTTGAGGGTCCACTGGCTGACCCGCTCGTTGCTGTTGAACAGCAAGTAGTTGCCGACCACGTCGCCGATCAACCAGGTGCTCCAGTCGATGAAGCCCTTGCTCAGCGGGTCCCAGCTTTTCTGGGTGCGATCGCCCGGGTCGTCGTCACCCGAGAAGCGCGCATGGCGATAGCTGAGGATCGGCGTAAGCGGCAGGTGCGCGAACCGGTAGTCGGCCTGGGCGTACCAAGCGTCGGCGTGGTAGTGCATGCCTTCGCCGCTGCCGCGTTGCGCGGCGTACTCACCGTGCAGGGTCAGGGCATCCAGGCTTGGCAGCTGGCCGTTCAGGGCACGCAGATTGAAAACCTGCATGCCATCGCGGGCAGTCAGGTTCTCGCCATGGCCGGCCAGGGAGTCGACCGCCATGGCCATGGCACCGAGGGTGACGCGGTCGGCCAGGCGGTAATCGAGGTTGATGCCGTTGAGGCGAAAGTCGCCTTGGTGATTGTCGCTGCGCAGGCTGAAGACCTGGGCCTGGAGCACGTCGTGGGTATAGCCGAGCAGCGCCGAGTCGCGAAACGCGGTGCGCGGGGCGAGCCAGTAGGCGCCGTCATCGAACATGTCGAGGTTGCCGTCGGCGACGATGAACCCCGTGCCGACCATGAAGTTCTGCCGGCCTGCGGTCAGGCGCCAGTCGCCTACGCGCAGTCCGCCGTAGGCCTCTTCGAGGGCGAAGCGGCCATCGGCGCTGCGGGTGTAGCCACCGGCATCGCCGTCGCCCTGGGTGGTGGCGCCGATCACCGACGCACCGCCAAGCACTTCCACATCCGGCGCCAACGCATAGCCGAGGGTGACTCCCGGCTTGATGTAGAGCTCTTGCCAGTCCACGCGGGTGCCGCCGTTACTGGCGTCGCGCAGGTCCATGCGTCCGGCGCCGAAGTTCACGCCGCGACTCACGATGTTGGCGGCGCCAGCACCGATGGTGAGCTCGCCCTGCAAGCCATCGAGGTCGAAACGCTGGCCGGCCCAACCGTGCTGGCTGGCGGCGAGCCCACAGAAAAGCAGCGCCCGGGCGGGCGAGAGGGTGCGATGCATCGAGGGTGTCCTTTGTTCTTGTTGTTGTCGGCGGGGCAGTGCCCGGGGCTTTGCGGCCCAGGAGTTCAAAGTGCCGGAGCCAGGGTGGCTTTTCTGGCGCGGTGCGCTGTGGCAGTCTTTCCCGTCACCTTTGGCTTGCGGCAAAGGTTAAAGGCCTTCGCTGTGGCGAGTTAGTTATCGCCTGGCATAACACTTGGGAATTTCTGGACTAGATCATGGACAAGTTCCTCAGCCTGCAACTGTTCGTCGCCAGTGCCGAGTACGGCAGTTTCAGCCGGGCCGCCGAGCAGCGGGACATGACACCCTCGGCGGTGGCCAAGTCGATCCGCCGCCTGGAGGCAGAGGTCGGAGCGCGGTTGTTCGAGCGCACCACGCGCAGCATGGCGTTGACCGAGGCCGGCCTTTTGTACCTGGAAAACGCCCGGGACATCCTCGAGCGCATGCGCGAAACCGAAGAGGAAATCGCCCAGTTGCAGCACAGCCTCAAAGGCACGCTGCGCGTCACCGGGCCGCTGTCGTTTGGCCGGCCATTTCTCAACGCCGCCTGCGCGCGCTTTTTGCAGGCGCATCCGCAGATGTCCTTGCAGGTGGACCTGAGCGACCAGTACATCGACCTGCTCGACGGCCACTACGACATGGCCTTGCGCCTGGGCCAGAGTGATCTGCCGGGCCTGATCGCCCAGCCCATCGGCGAGAGCCGAGTGGTGCTGTGCGCAAGCCCTGAGTACCTGCGCCGTCACGGCACGCCAATGCACCCGATGCAGTTGGCCGCGCACGAGTGCCTGGTCTATCGGCACCCGGCATTGGGCGATTCCTGGGTGCTGGAAAAGGATGGCGAGCGCCATGTCATCAAGCGCAAAGGGCGGCTGGGCAGCGACAACCTGGAGCTGTTGCTCGAGGCCTGCCTGGCCGGGCAAGGGGTGATTGCCTGCCCGTACTGGAGCGTGCTGCCGTATTTGCACGCGGGGCGGCTGCAGGCGTTTCTCGGCGACTATGCGTTCGATCGCAAAGCCCTGGGCGCGCAGTTGCAGGCGGTGTACCCGAGTACCCGACGGGCGACGCGCAAGATCGCGGTGTTCATCGAACACCTGCGCACGTACTTGAGCGAGGAGGGGATGAGCGCACGCTCTGGGGAAGGGGTTTGAGCAACTTTTCCCATAGGTCAACTGGTAGACGCCCTACAGATCTGCGAGTTCAGGCGCCAAGGCAGCAGGAATAGCATCCATCGAAACGCCCGGCAGTGCCGTCAGACGGCCAGATCGGGATGGATCGCTCGTATGCCAAGGGAGCCCTAGATGTCTGACCACAGTGATCATGAACCCAACCTGCTTGACCAAATCCTCGAAACCGAACCCGGCATCAAAAGCGCTTTAAGTACCCATGCAGTGGCCCAGGACACAGTCCTGGACCTGCAGGGCAAACCTCCTGCCGCCTTGGTCCAGCGCTTTTGCGGTTTGCGTATGAAGCAAGCCCAGCGACTCAAGGATCGCCTGGACGTGGCCACGGCAGCGATGATGCGCGTATTTCGGGAAAACCGTCTGAGCGCCGCGACACGCCGGGCAGCGGACGAGCTCAAGGGCCCACTAGCACAGAGCAATGGCCCGACGTTCGAGAATCAGTTCTCGCCGTCCTGGGGCAACCACACCCATCCGCAAGCGGTGGATGCCACTACTTCGCCGGCGGCCTACCTGATCGACCTGCTGACCTTCGTGGAGAAGGAGCTGGAGCCGGAGGGGAATGTGCTCAAAGCCGTGACGTTGAAAACGCGGCGTCCTGATCTGTACGACCTTTCGCTCGATGAAGACACCATGAATCGCACGGTGACCCAGGTCGAGGTGGTCAACCATGTGATGGAAAGCGCCATCGAGCGCCAGCGAAAACTGGCCGACGACACCACCGCCACGCAGGACAAACTCCTTCAGGTGCGCTATCCGCTCAAGCAGTTTCCCTATGAGCACTACTGGGAACAGATCCGCACGGTGCTGGCCCATCATGAGCTGTCGGTGAGTGACATTTCGCGCTTGTCCGACATCGATGCGCCTTATTTCATCCAGCCCGGAGCCCACTCCCAGTGGTCGGACGTCGCTCTGCAACAGGATGCAGGCCTTGGCCCGGCCTTGCGCGCGATCCTGCTCGAGGCACCCTACTTCGGCACGGGCGGTGAGGTGCGTTTCAATCCCCAGACCCGGCGACTGCTGGCTCCGCTGCACACGTCTGGGGCACGGCGCGCCGAACAAGTGGCGAGCAACAGCGTCAGTTTTTTCAAGGATAACTTTGGTGTCCAGGCCTACCCGACGCTGCAGAACGTGGTGACCTTCTGCCAGGCCCTGCACATGAGCCAGGATGAAATGGAGTCGTTGTTCGCCCTGGCCGCCTACGCACCGGTTCGCTCCGATAACGTAGTCGTCGAGGCCTCTCGTGCTCCTGCGTCGCCCGTGCAGTTCGGCGCGCGTTTCATCAACAGCGGCAGCGATACCCCGGTGTCGGTGGCCAGCGATAACGACGAACCTACGCTGCACCATTTCCAGCACCTGACCGAAGACCGCTGCGACCGGATCAATCGCCTGGTGCGCCTGGCCACGGCGCTCAAGCTCTCCTACGCCGAAACGGACCAGATCGTCTGCGCAGCCATCGAGGCGGAGCGGCGTGCCGCTGTCAGCCAAGAGACTGCCAGTGAGGCGCCGTTGTGGATGACCGCCAATACGATCCGGGCGCTGGGTGTGTTCCAGTTTCTACGTGAGCGCTTCTCGTGCGGCGCCGAAGACTTTTCCGCCCTGCTGTCGGACATGTCCATTTTTGCAAGTGGCGATACCCTCAGCCATTTCGATCGGGTGTTCAATGCAGAGACGACCACGCCGCTGGTGCTCGATGATGCGCCATTCAGCCTGGGCAGCGAGGATGTCCAGAGCAAACGCACGGTCGATCAGCTGTGCCAAGGGCTGGGGATCAACATGGAGACCTTCCGCTACCTGTCGCGCCTGGTCATGCAGGGGCAAAGCCAGTCGACTCTCGCACGCACCTTGCCGACGGTCAGCGCGTTCTACCGCATCACCTTGCTGGCCCGGTTGCTGTCGATCACTACCATCGAATTGTTGTCGTTGCTCGAAGTACTGAGCCCTGAGGGCCAGTACGCCCTGCAGCTGGCCGGTGCCCCGCAGAACGCGATGTACAACAGCTACATCCAGACCGACACCCTGAGCGTCATCCATGCCCTGAGCCGTTGTGTGGCGTGGTGCCAGACGCAGCAACTGCCCATCGCCTGGCTGGTGCAACAACTGCTACCGGTCGAGACCACCGATGTGGTGCCCGAGGAGTACCGCACGCTACTGGGCGAGCTCAAGAGTCATCTGGTGCCGTTCCAGGACTTCGACCGTCTGCTCGCCGAAGCTGGCGTGACACCTCTGAGAACCCAGAGCTGGATGCAGAATCTCACGCAGATTGTCGACGCCCAGGGCCTGATCACCGATACCGGCCATTCCGAAGAAGACTTCGATCCTGTCTATTACGAGCACTTCGCCGCACGGGAAATCGAAGTGGTGATCCAGCGATTGATGCCCGTGCCAAAACCTGAAGAAGGCGAGGGCGATGGGCAAACGCAAAGCGAGGACAGCGAACTGCCTCTGCTCACGGCCGATGAAGCCGAACGCTTGAAGACCCTGATTCTTGGCGTCGTATTGCGGATTCGTTCGCAGCAGTGGGGCGTTGTCCAGGAGCGCCTGTCGCACTTCTTGTCGCTCAAGGCCGACAGCGTGATCCCGGTTATCTACTGGGCTGGAGGTAAAGCGCATACGTTGCTTGAAAGCGCGACGAACTTCGAGCCGGATCAGCTTCAGTCCGAAGCCCTCAAAGCCATGATGCCCCTGATGCAACGCATGCAACGCTGTGCCCGGGTCGTCAACCAGTTCGCCCTGAGCCCAGCGATGTTCTCCAGCCTGCTGGTGCGCGCCCAGCGCCCGCGCTGGAGCATCAAGAGCACTGAGCTGACTCTGCAGACCTTGTACTTTCTGGAGCGCTACTCGCGGTGCCTGCGCCAGGCCAAGCAGTCCGAAGAACAGTTGCTGGGCTATTTCGACCTGATCGAGTCGCTGGGTGAGCTGAGCCACAACGAGCACCGCCTGATCAAGGACGCCGCGGCCGAGAAGATCGCCGCCTGGCTGGGCTGGGGCATCCGCGAGGTACTCGATGTGGCGGCCCAGGTGACCTCTGACGGCATCATTCGCAACCTGGCGCAGCTGTGCGCCTTGGTCGATACCCGCCAGCTGTGCGAAAAAACCGGTCTGAGCGCCGGCTCCCTGATGAAGCTCAGTCGCCTCAGCGGTCACTCTGACACCCAGGCTTACCGCAGCGCCGCACACGAAGTCCTGAGCAGTCTGCGCCAGGCGCCCGAACAGCGCCGCGACGAGGTTGAGCTGCGTCAGAGCTTGTCCACGCGTTGCCTGGTCAGCAATCCACGGCTGGTTGCCAGGAAGACGAATGAGGAAACCGCTGTGAGCCTGACGCTGCTGGACATGAACAACCAGCCGGTGTCCGACATTCGGGTCAGATGGTCCACCGATTTGGGAAGCCTGCTCGAGCATTACAGCTACACCGATGAGCAGGGTATCGCGACGGTGCGCCTGCAGGCCGGACAACAGATCGGGGTTGCGCATGTTCAGGCCACCTATTTGCTCGACAGCAAGGCCTTCGCCCCGCCGGTGGTCATCGATTGTCATGAATCATTGTGGCTCCATGAAACCACGGTACCCAAAAAGCCGGTGCTGGCGGGCAACAGGGGCCGCTTCAACTTACAGGTTCAGTTATTGGATGGTCTGGGTAACCAAGGTGTCGATCGCCTGGTGAACTGGACCAGCAGCATCGGCGAGTTCATCGACAGTTCGGGCGAGACACTGACCGACAGCGAAGGCATCAGCAGGATCTCGCTGCGCAGCATGCAGGCGGGTAAAGGCATCGTGGCTCTTTGGTACGCAGGCAATCCTGAAAACGTCCAGAAATTCGAGGTTGTCTTCGATGACCTGCCCTATGTCGGTTCACTGGCGCTCACCTCTTGGGCGGTCGTCGGTGATGACATCCGCATCAGCGCGACGATTCTGGGGCTCGATGGCAACCCGTATCCCGACCAGGCACTGAAGTGGGCCTGCGCCGGCGCCGAGTTGGTCAGCCAGGAAGAGCTGAGCGACGCGAATGGGCAGGCCAAGGCGGTGTTGAGTGCCAAGGCTGCTGGCCTGGTTGAGGTCACCGTCATGCTCAGCAAGTCTGGTGACACCGAGGACGACTATTACACCGAGACGCTCAGCTTCGAGGTACTGTCCAATGCCACGTGCGCGAAAGCCTCGACCAGCGGGAAATGGCCAATCGCCAACGGTATCAGTGCAGCCGAGTACGCGCTTCATATCCTTAGCGACGATGGCAAGCCGGTCGAGCGTTATCCGGTCACCTGGACCGTGCAGGAGGGTGAAGTCGAAGCGGTCACGAGCCTCACGGGGCCTGACGGCATGGCCCATTACTTGCTCAAGAGCACGCAGGTGGGCGAACGGACCGTGGTCGCGAGCTGGGGGGATGACGGGTCTTATCCGTTCGAGGCGGTGAAATTCCTGCCCGAGCAGGGCCTGGAAATCCTGTTCGAGCAACAACCGGTCGAAGGCCCGGTCGTCATTACCCAGCCGACCGAAGGTGAGGCCCAGTACACCCTGTCCTGCCGGCTGCCAGAGGGCCATCCGCTGCTCGAGGCAGAACTGTACTTGCTGTATTCCGGGCGTTTTTCCGCGTCCTCTCTGGGTCTTGAATTCGATCCAAGGCTGGGTGAGGCCAAACCCTTCGAAGCATCGGCGGTGCAGATGGACTGGAAGATCACGAGCAAGCCTACCGGCTTGAACCAGGAAGCCTCCCTGCAACTTGGCGTGTCCTACGAGCAAGCCATGGAACCGATCTGGATCGACGTCATCGTCAAGCCTTCCCCCGCCTGACGGACCGGCATAACCACATCCCTGCCTCCGGTGGCAGGAATAGCCCTAATTCATTTGGCGCGATAGCAGGCAGGGCAGCTGGCCCTGCCTGACGGGCGGTGTTAGGCCACCCGACGCCTTCGACCCCACCAACCGAGGTCTCCATGAGCAATGCATTGACCCATAAACTGGCCGAGCAGTGGCGCGACGCCCTCAGTGCCTATGTCATCCACCACGTGCTGCCGGACCAATCCCAGGCCGCTTCGCTCAATATGTTGACGGCCGAGCATCTGGATCGGTACTTCGTGATGGACACGCAGGTCACCTCTGCCGTGACCACCTCTTACCTGGCGCAGGCACTGGCCACGACGCAGACATACATCAATTCGGTATTGGGCAACCTCGAGCCTGGCTACGACCATGACTTCTCTCCGAAATTGATCCGCTTCTGGCAACAGGCGATGTCGAACTATTCGCTATGGGCCGCCTACCAGATGCTGGAGGATTATCCGGAGAACTACATCCGCGCCGAGATGCGCCTGGACAAGACCGAGCCATTCAAGACCCTGGAAAACGATCTGGGGCAAGGCAAGATCAACGATGCGAACGTGCAGAACGCGTTGTTGACTTACCTCAAGCACTACGAGTACCAGAACAGCATCCGCGTGCAGTCCGGCTACATCGATTACCGAGGTGATCATGAGGATGGCGAGCGCTTCGACGGCTATACCTTCGCCAATTCGGACTACTACCTGCTGGGCAAGGATACGGCGACGCCCGCGCGTTATTACTGGCGAAAAGTCGCCGTGCGCCTGGATCAGACCTCCTCGATCATTCAACCCGATGCCTGGACGGAGTGGCACGCGATCTCCATGCCGACTAGCACCAAGGTGATCCTGGCCCGCCTGGTGCTGTTCTGCGGCCGGTTGCATCTGGTCTGGATGCACCATGGCGAGCCGGTGCAGGAGCAGCCTGAGGGCGGCAAGGAAACCAAGCGCTATACCCTGAAACTGGAAGTCATGCACCTGGGGCTGGACAACCAGTGGACGACGCCGGAAACGCTTTGGAGCGTGATAACCGACCCGATCGACAACGACAAAGAGCTGGACACGACGCCATACCGACTGTTGACGGTAGCCGTTGCCCGATCGCATGGCAGTGACGATGAGCTGTGCGTCGCGTTACGCGGGGAGGCGGGCGCACAGCTGTTCAATGTCCAGCGTGACGTGCTCAAACGTGAGGCAGCGCCGCACCTGGCCTTTGACAAAGAGTCCCTGAATCGTCTGTTCGAGCATTTCGAAGACAAGAACGGCCACCTGTCGTTCCAGCGCCGCATGACCAACAGCAAGTGGTCGATCAGAAGCGTGATGCCTTCACCAGGCGGCGATCCCTGCCTTGATCTCGATGCATTGTTGGAGGAGCAAGGCGATGGCCGGCATCAATTGCATCTGCGTGGCCGCTCCTCGCAAGTGAAGACTACGCCCAAGCCTGTGGCAGTGTACGTAGCCCGTGTATTGAAAGTCGCAGAGGGTGTCTGGATGCGCGCCCAGGTGCACACCACCCCTGCAGGCACGGTCGAATTCCGTTGCATGATGAACAAGGCGCCTCAGTTCCAAGTCGTGAAGCTGATCCATCCTGTAGAAGGGGCGGGGGTGAAACTGCTCGGGACCAGCTTCAAGAGGAATTTCTTTGGATGGTATGAAAACTCCGAGGAGGTGAAGTCCGCCGAGCTGCCTGCAGCACTGGCCGAGTACGACGCGCAAGGGGTGAGTCAAGGTGCGGGTTTCAGCGTGCAGATCGACACTGCCGAGGAACAACCCCTGGAAAGCGCCAACAACTTCATCACCGTTCACGCCGAAACCGCGACTAGCAAAGAAATGGAGCTCGGTATTGATCAGAGCAGTCTCTGGACAGGCACCTTCCTGCTCAACGGCAATGCGGCCACGCCATGGTTGACCGAGAGCTGGACGCCACCAGAGGAGGCCGGCGCCCCTCTGTCGATCAAGGTCACGCTGGGACCGGTTACAACCAGCTCCAGCGCCGAAGATGCCAGCAAACAAACCGATTTCACTTTGACAATGGGCCTTCTGGTCGACATCAGCCAGGCCACCATGCCCTACATTGCACGCCAGGAAAGCGGCACCGATTTTCTGGTGTTCGAAAGCATCGGTCAGCTCGCAACAGGGCAACGCAAGCCCCTGGTCGCACGCCTTAATTCCCAGCATGTACCGGACTTGATCAATCGCGCCCAGGCCTCGTCTGAGGCGGTGTTCGACTGGGACGCCCAGCACTTGCGCGAGCCGGCCTACGTCGAAGGGGCCAACAGCAAGGGCTATGGCGGTTGGTTGCGTAGCCAGGAAGATGCGCCAATGGATGCCTACGACGCCAACGGTCTGTACTTGCGCGAGCTGTTCTTCCACGTTCCGCACTTGATCGCCTCGCGTTTGCAGGAAGAAGAACGCTACGAAGAAGCCCGCCGCTGGCTGGGCCTGATCTTCGATCCGCAGCGCAAGCAGCCGTCGACGGAAAACCCAGGGCTTGAGTACTGGAACTGCGCCTGGATCATGGCCCAGGACACCCCGGCGGCCGGCCTGGAACACCAATTGCTCGATCCACATACCATTGCGTTGCATGCACCTTCTCACTACCGCAAAGCGATTTTCCACCAGTACGTGCATCTGCTGATCGGCGAGGCCGACCTACATTATCGTCAGCCGACCCGTGACAGCCTGGCCGCCGCCTGGCTGCTCTATCGAAGGGCGGCCGACTTGATGGGCGAAGCGCCGAATGCGCGTGCGATCAGCACCTGGCAACCCCAGACCGTGGCGCAACTGCTCGGCACATCGCGTGGGGGACAATTGCTGGCCTGTCAGGCACAGGTGCGTGCCCCGGCGGACCTGCCCAAGCGCCTGGCTACGTTCGTGTGGACCGGCGTGGCGGCGCACGAAGCTTTCCGCCTGCCCGTCAATCAGCACCTGATCGATACCTGGCAACTGCTGGAGCAGCGCTTCTACAACTTGCGCCACTATCTGACGATCGATGGTCAACCGCTGCTGCTGCCACTGTATGCGCCTGCGGCCAATCCGTTCGATTTGCTCATGGCAAGGATGGGTGGCAATGCCAGCCTGTCGCACCTGCTGGGGTATCGCACCGTGGTGCCGCCGTATCGCTTCCGTACCATCGCCGCAAAGGCCCATGAAGTGGTCACGGCGCTGATCCAGTTCGGCGAGCAACTGCGTGGCTTGATGGAGCAGGAAGAGCGTACCGAACTGGAAGCCTTGCAGTTCCAGCAGGCGGCGGAGATCGCCAGCTTCACCATTGGCATCCAGGAGCAGCTCTATCAGCAGCAGCAAAAGAGCCAGGACGTACTGCAGGCGCAACGGACCGCCACCGAGCTGCGTCAGGCGCACTACACCAAGCTCTACGAGGATCACATCTCCGACGGGGAATACGCGGCGATGAGCTTGCATGGCATCGGTCGCAGCCTGACGCACGTAGGCACCGGCGTGGTCGGGCTAGCCCACTTGGCGGAACTGGCGCCCAACACGTTCGGGTTGGCAAACGGTGGTATGCGCTACAAGGCCCCGATGACGGCGATAGGGCATGGGATACAGGCAGCGGGCGGGCAGATGGTCACGGCGGCTGAACTACTGCGTGAAACCGAAGGCTACCGCCGCCGCCGCCAAGAATGGCAGCTGCAAGCCAAACTGGCGGGCAAAGAGCTCCATGTCCTGGACAAGCAGCTGGACGCTCAACAGCATGCCACGTTGGCCGCCGAGCAGGCGCTGGCACATAGCCGCAAGGCGCTGGCCCATACCCAGCAGCTGTATGCCTACTACCAGAACAAGTCCACCAGTGTGTCGCTGTACCGCTGGTTGCGCTCGCAGACCGCGACCCTGCAGGCAACCCTGTTCGACGTGGCGGTCAGCCTGTGCAACAGCGCCGAGGCATGCTGGCAGTTCGAGACCGGCCAGTTCGACAAGCGCATCGTCCGGGCGCCGATCTGGCAGGCGGACCGCTATGGCCTCAATGCCGGCAACGAACTGCGGTTGGACCTGCACCGCCTGGAATCCGAAGCGCTGCTGCGCAACGAGCGGCACCTGGAGGTGCACAAGACGGTTTCCTTGCAGGCGCTGCTCGACAAAGGCCTGGTATCCACCAAGGACGGTACCCCCGCCGAGGAGGGAGCCCGGCTTGGCGAGCTGCTCAGTGAGCATGGCGAAGTGGCGTTCTCGCTGTCCGAGACGCTGTTCAACGAGGACTACCCCGGCCATTACCTGCGCCGCCTGCACAGCGTGGCGCTGTCGATGCCTGCCCTGCTTGGGCCGTATCAGAACATCCGCGCGACGCTGACCCAGACGCAGAGCCGCTTGCTGGTCAAGCCCGACATCGAGGGCGTGAAGTTCCTGACGCCCAAGGCGACCCGGGCCGATGACCAGGGCGACGGCAGCAACGTGATGATGAGCCTGCGCGCGCGGCAACAGGTGTGCCTGTCGTCCGCCAACCAGGATATCGGGATGGTCGGCAATCCAGAGGCTGACGACCGCTACCGGCCCTTCGAGGGTACCGGAGCGGTATCGGACTGGCTCCTGCGGTTCCCACGGCATACCCAGCAGGCCGACACCCTCGCGAGCCTGAGCGACGTCATCCTCGAGATTCGCTACCACGCCCTGCATGGCGGGCCGCTGTTTGAAGAGGCGGTCGAGCAATTGCTGGCAACGGACCCGAAACGCACGCGCTCACTGCCGGCCTGAAACGAAGGCATCTACGCAACTTTCGACATTTTCATCCGCCGCGCCCAGGCAAGGAAGGGCCTTGCCCGGGCATTCGGCAGATCTACAACACCTTGGAGCAACCATGTCCTTTGCAATGAACGGCAATATTGATTCATCGACACGCGGCCACAACTTGGTCCAGGCCGATTCGTTTCCCCTGGGCTCGATCAGCGAGTTCGCTGAGTCGGAAGCGACTGTCTGGAAAGCCCACAACAGCCGATATTCCCACTATGAAGATTCCAGTGGCATGCCTTACGTGGGGCTTACCTATGACCAGCAGCTTTGGCAAATCATCGAGCTTCCTGTCCAAGCCGCCGTCGAGGGACGCCCTGAGTACTGGCTGGGCTGCGAGTACGATGCCACTGCATTCGAAGAGTGCTGGCTTCGGGTCTACGATGCCGACAAGGATGGGAAGGGGCACTTCTATGAAGGCGTCATGCAAGGCAAACCGTTGGAGCTGATTCAGCCGATCGATGAAGCGCCTTCGGTCATTCCGGCCAAACCGGATGCCACCTGGCATGTTTTGTCCGAGCGCCGCATCGCGATACCGGAAGGCGTTCGCCGGCTGCGCGTGCAGTTCGAAACGCCGGAAAATAAGGGTCCCTATCTCTATCTCAGAAAAGTGACCTCTCACTTGCGCCTGCCGATGTTCAACGACGCGAGTGAGCTTCAGCTCTTGGTTGAGCGTCCTGGCGATGACCCGATCGTCCAGGCTGAAAGACCGTTTCTGCTGTGTCACGGCGCCACTCACCGCCTGCAGGTGAAGGTGCCGGCTGGCGACGCCTGGGAAGCACAAAAAACCAGCCTGCTATGGATGGGCACCGATCAGCTGCCGATTCAGTACGGCCTGGAAGCTGAGCCTGGGTTCAACCGTGGTGGCGACGAGGAGGACCGCTACCAGCCGCTGTCCAGCACAGACGGGGCCTGCTGGAGGCTGACCGCCGATGCCATGTTGGCCGAAGGGGATCTGCCCCCCGACATCCCTTTGGGGCTGGGCAGCTACTGGCAGGCGGAGAAACACCCCATCGCGGCCCAGATAGGGGATTTCCATCACATCATCGAGAACGTCGAGTGGGACGGCGTGGTGCCCGTGGCGTCTGAAAAGAACCCCACCGTTCTGACCGCCACGGTAAAGAACCCCTTCGCTCCGGATCGACCTATGGTGGACAAAGAGGTCATCTGGTCCTACAACGGGAACGATTACCCAAGCAAGACGGATGAAAAAGGCCGCGCCAAGCTGACATACACCCCTGAGCGGGGTGATGCAGGGGAGGCGAATCAGGTGGTTTTCACCGCGTCCTGCCAGGACGCGTTGCAGCATGCCAGCAGCGTTGCATACACCTGCCCGGTTTTCGATGAGTCTCCCTGGCTTGAGCAGATCGAGGCGACCCTGGACGGCAAGCCGATCGTTGATCTGAAGATGGCGCTGCGCCTGACCCGAGGCGTCAGCCACACACTGGTGCTCAAGCCCAAAACTGCCGACAGTTACTTCGTCGGCAAGGACATTGCCCTGAGCTGGCCGGAGGGTAAACCTTTGCTGGGCATTACCGTCGAGCCGAACGTCGGCGTTCCGCAGACGATGGACACGGTCGGGATCAGTTGGACGGTCACAGGTGGGGCTGATACCAGCGGCACGTTCACGTTGCACGCTGAAGAAACCGCCGATGCCGGCTTGAAAGTGCCGCTCTCGCTACCGGGTGTCCAGCTGTCGGCGAACCTTACCGACGAGGCCCGGCTTGAGGTCGCGATGGCGGGAACTGATGGTCCGCACATCTTCCGACGTGGTACCGCCCGTACCCTCAGCCTGGTGCCTCGTGCTGGCAGCCCATTGGCCGATGCCAAGCTGCAGGGTTGGATGACATTCGTCGAACGCGGGCTCACTCAAGACAAGGTCGCGGCCAGTCCAGCCTACGACGCCAAGGTCGATATCGGCGCCAACACCACCTGGACCCTCAAGGGCGCGGCGGTCAGTGGCCTATTCGGGGTGCAGGTCCATGTGGAGGGCTTCAAACCGCTTGCGCTGGACAACGCCATGCTGTTGTCGCTGGATCTGAACGATGAGGCCGAGCTGAAAATAGGCGGTGCGCAAGTACCCAGTCCAACGATTTTCCGACGGGCAACAGCCCAAACCCTCAGTTTCGTGGCCCGCTCAGGCAGCCCGCTGAAGGAGGCAGGGCTCGAGTACTGGCTGGCGTTCGATACCAGCGGTACTTTGGCCGAAACGGATGTGACGGCCGTACCTGGCTACAAAGAGGGCTTCACCAACATGAGCAGCCCTGCCTGGAAGCTCACTGGCCAGGAGGCCAGCGGTACCTTCGGTATTCAGGTTCATATGGCTGGTTTCACAACGCCGCTGAAACTGAGCAATGCCTTGCTGCTGTCGCTGAACCTGCACGATGAGCTCGACCTGACCGTGGACGGCGTTGTACCGACGGGGTCGATGCTTTTCCGCCGCAAGGTTGAGCGCAAGATCAGTTTCCAGCTCAAGAAAAGCAGCCCGTTGGGTCAATCGAAACTCAAGTACAAGCTCGTGTTTGACGACTCTGGCTCGTTGACTGCCCAGCAGGTGGTCGCCAACCCCGCGTATGGCAAGGAATACAATGGTTACACCGGTCCGCTGTGGACGGTCACCGGGCAAGACGTCAGCGGCACCTTCGGCCTGCAACTACAGATGGAAGGATTCACAACGCCTTACAAGACAGGCCAGGGGTTGCTGCTGTCGGACAAGGTGGAAGATGAATATGACCTGACGGCCAAAGATGCAGTTGCGGACGGGGTGGCGCATTTCTGGCGTGGCAAGGCCCAGGCGGTCTTGCTCAAACCGAAAGACGCCAGCCCCTTGAGCAAAGGGCCGACGTTCAAAGGCCAACTCAAGTTCGTCGTGGGCAAAGGCGTCCCTGAAGATAAGATGCAGGCTCAACCGGGCTATGGCCAACTCGTGGAGATCCCCGTGGCCGGCCATACCTGGACGCTTACCGGCAAGGATGTCAGCGGCACCTTTGACCTGCAGGTGAGTGTCGAAGGGTTCAAGCACCCTGCGCAGCTGGCTACCAATGTGCTGATGTCCACGAAGCTGGCGGACGAAGCGCAAGTGACGCTCGATGGCAGCGACAAGATCTCGCCGGCGATCTTCCGTCGAAACACCGCTGGCAAAGTTTTGCTCAAGCCAAGGTCGGGCAGTCCACTGGGCACGACGGTGACCCCTAAAGCCTGGATGGCCTTCATCACGACTGGCGCCACTCTGACCGCCGCGCAGGTGCCTGCTGCGCCGAAATACACCGAGCAGCGAGCGATGGTGGTGGCTGGCCTGGAGTGGCAACTGACGGGGGCGAACGTCAGCGGACTGTTTGGGGTCGGCCTGCATGTGACAGGCTTTGACCCAATCACGCTTGGCAACTGCGGGTTGTTGTCGTCCTCGATGGCGGACGAAATGGGCCTTCGTGCCAGTTGGCGCAACGATC
Source organism: Pseudomonas sp. CK-NBRI-02 (assembly GCF_008124495.1). Taxonomy (NCBI): domain Bacteria; kingdom Pseudomonadati; phylum Pseudomonadota; class Gammaproteobacteria; order Pseudomonadales; family Pseudomonadaceae; genus Pseudomonas; species Pseudomonas sp. CK-NBRI-02. Next base: position 19,555 of record NZ_VSJH01000023.1, read on the forward strand.
TGCCCCCAGGGCTGATGTCGCCTGAGCATACGACGGTTGTCTATGCGCCGAGCAGTCCGTTGGTCAAGCTTGGGGCACAACTGCAGTTGGACTTTTTACCTGACGGCGCGAGCTGCATCCTGAAGGAAAGGCCGGCAAGGGGCCAATGGGTGAAGGTGACGGATGCTGGGCGAGTGAAGTGGCTGCTGACCGGCTCGGTCATGGAAACGGGCTGGGTCCAGGGCCGGATCACGAGCACGATGTTCCCGGGGGATGTGTGGAAGTTGCCACCTTTCTACGTGGGTTGGAATCCTGAAGAGGCTGGGCCTCCTCCGGAGGACAAGGCGCTGGTGCAGCAGGGCGTCAACGACGTGTCCGCTGTAAGCGTGCGGTTGCAGAAGTAATCACATTCAGCCTCTGAAACCGCCGTGCAGGTCGAACTGCGCGGCGGTTTTTTTCGTCTTCGGAAACCGCGCGGTGTGCTTCAAGCCACAGGCACGCCGGTAGTTTCGAAAGCCACACAGAACCTGGAGCCGGTTTGTCGAGGCGTCGAACCGCCGCTCCTACAACGCCCGTGTCGAATCGCAAGGTATCGCTGATCTTCCGCAGTGCTGGGGCGTGTTGCTCTCAAGGGCACCGCTAAACCTGCCAGTTCACATGAAAGAGAATCCACCACTTGGTCGTGCAGGACGCAGGTGACTACGCACGACTGGGTTATGTGTCGGGGTGGGGTTAGTTGCCATAGGCTATGCAAACAATCCAGGGCCATTCATGGAGCTCAGGAAGGCAAAGCACAGCACCCACCATCTCGGCGTGCCGGGAGGCAGCTGAAGCGGTGGGTGCTGATTTATTTATGTGGCAATCGGTTTGAAGGCCGATAGCGTTTCAAGTGCCATGCCATGTTGATTTGATGTCGGGTCAAGGCATTTCTGGGACTGGGAAGGGAAGAGGGCCGATGAGAATATGTTTGGCGATTCGGTTGGGTGAGCCTTCCTTGGTCTTGAGATACACCGTTTCATCAGGTGCAACAGGGCCGCTGCCGTTGTATATCTGTGCGGCGGTGAACGCAGCAGGAACTAGTGCTTTGGGTATTTTGAGAAGTAGGCTGCAGTCATCTATGACCGCATTTACGTACTCACCAATTCCGCCGAAATATAAGTTGATAATAATTTTCCCAGTGACTGCTATATGGGTTTCATCGCTGTTGGGTGCGTATGAGATTGAAATTTCCTTGACGAAAATATCTCCAAAGTCCATGAGTGGGTGGTAGGGGATGACTTCTTCTTTCTTTGTGTTGTCGGCGTTTAGTGTGGAGTTGTTCACGATAGGTTTCCAAATAGTGATAGGTCCATTCTGCTGTGTAAGCAATCCGGAGTTGTCATTATTCTAACTATCGATAACTTGGGTAACTAGCAATATGGGCAGGTGTCGTGCCCCCGACAACTGAAAAACTCTATGTGATAAAGATGTGTGGCTGGAGTCAACGCTGAAGCGGAGGGGGCATAGCCTTCAATTCAAGGGCTGCCGGTGCAGCGGTGAGGTTCGCGCCATCCTGGTATTAAGCAAAGCACAGCGCCCACAAGTTCGATATGCCGTGATGACCTTCGAATCTGTGGGCGCTGATTTATTTATGAGGGAGTAGCTGAATTAAAGGGCTGTCGGAAGCGTAAAGGGGAGCAGGCCGATGAAAATATCTGTGAGCTTATTACTTGCTTGTCGAATGTATACTGTTTCATCTGGTGGGATAGGATTTCCATTGCATATTTGCGCAGCATTGAATGCGGCAGGCGCGAGGGCGCTGGGTACAGTTAATAGGTGGATGCATTCTTCGATTAGTGCTTCTTCGGGATAACCGACGATACGGGTGATTTTTTTGCCGGATAGTATGATGGCGGTAGCGTCAGTGTCAGGCTTGTATGAGATTGAGATTGTTCTGGCGAATATGTCGCCTATTTCCATGGGCGGTATGTAAGGTATGGTCTCTTCCGCTGTTGTGCTAAGATCGGTGCGGGGCATGCTGTTATTCATGATATGATTTCCAAATAACTAATGGTGTTCCCAGGGTTTGCTTCGTAAGCTGGTGTGGGAAAGTCATTATTTGGCTTTTAGGGTGATTTAATAACTAGCAAGATGTACAGGTGTTGTGCTTTAACTTAAGGTGTATAACTGGTGCGGTTAAAACTGGAACAGAGACAGCATGGCTCCTCATTCAAAGGATTGTCAGTGCGATTGAGTGGGGTATGCGTCGTGTTTATAACTAAAACAAGGCGGCTAACTTTTGTGTGCTGTATTCACCTCGCTCACCGTGCTACCGCCTGATTAGGCCTGTAAAACAAGAAATGCGTGGTCTCGGCCGTCTTGCGATAGGCCTTGGCCCACTGCGGCCGCACCGTGCGGTCATGGAAATACAGCGCGCCGCCCGTGGGGTCCTTCAACTGCTGGTTGAGGGCCTTGCGGGCGATTTCTTTGGCCACGGCATAGCGCTGCTCCTCCTCGACCTGATCAGGTCGCCCATCGCACCACCAGGAAAACTGGCAGGCCTTGGTTTCCACCCCTTGCTTGACTACCCCGCAAATCGTATCGGGGAAGCCTTCGTGGCCCAGACGGTTGAGTACCACACTGGCCACGGCGCTCATGTCCTGGGCGTTGGCGCCTTTCGATTCCCAATAGATGGTGCGCGCAAGGCAGGTGATGCTGTCATCCAACGGCGCCTGGCCGGCGGGGTCGACCGCTTTCACTTCACCGGGCGTGAGGGTTTCTTTCTTCTTGGGCGGTGGCGCGTCATCGACCACTTTCTCTTCCAGCACTTGCGCCTTGTCCTCGGCCACGGCGGCCTTGGGGCTGTCGGCTGCGTGCAGCGGGCCTGCGAGCAGGGCCAGGGTCAGGCCGAACACCAGCGACGAGGTGCGCATGGTCGAGTTTTCCGCGAGGTGAGGTGAATCACAGTCTAGCCAAGCGGATTCAACTCAGCGCCAGGCTCAGCACCAGTGGCAGGGTGACGGCGGCAGCGACGGTCTGCAGGGCGATGATCGTGGCCATCAGCGGTGCGTTGCCGCCCATCTGTCTGGCCATCACATAGGACGACGACGCGGTCGGCAGGGCCTGGAACAGCACGGCCACCACCGCCGCCTGACCGCCCAGGCCCAACAGTCGGCACAGGCCCCAGGTGGTCAGTGGCATCACCAGGAACTTGAACGCCGAGGCCGCCACCAAGGGCCGCACCTGCCGGCCCAGGCGAGCGCCGCCCAGCGCTGCGCCCACGCACAACAACCCCAGGGGCAGGGCGGCCTGGCCCAGGGCCTTGACCGTGGGCTCGAGCCCTGGCGGCAGGCCCAGCCCGGTCACCCGCAACAGCAGGCCGCCGGCGCAGCCGACGATCAACGGGTTAGCGAAGATCGCCCGCAGCACCGTGATTGGCGAGCTGTGCCGGGCGCTGAAACGGGCGAACACCAGCACACACAGCAGGTTCACCAACGGCACGATGGCAGCGTTGGCCACCGCCGCCAGAGCGATGCCGGCACTGCCGTAAAGACCTGCGGCGAGGGTGGCACCGATGTAGTTGTTGAAGCGCACGCCTCCCTGGAACACCGAGGTGAAGTCAGCGCCGTCGTGGTTGACCGCGCCCTGGTAGAGCACCAGCAGCAGCGCGCCGAGCACGGTCGAAAGCATCAGCACGCCGACCATGCCGAACACTGGCACGCCGTCCAGGTTGGCCGTGGCCAGGCCATGCAGAAACAAAGCGGGCAGCAGCACGTAGTAGCTCAGACGCTCGGCACCGGGCCAGAACGTCTCGCCCAGAACCCCCCGCACCCGCAGCACGGTGCCCAAGGCGATCAGCAGGATGATGGGGAGCAGGGTAGTCAGGAGCAGAGGGAGCATGGCGGCAGTCCGTGTCGGTTTCCGGCACAGACTAGCCGCGCCAGTCAGCATAAAAAAACGTTGTTTTCTGCAGTGACCCTTGAGGAAAACTGCACGGTCAGACGGTCACGTCTCGCGCAGTCACAGCCATGGCTAGTCGATGGTCTTTGTCACCTGCTGTCTCTCCAGCCCATCCAGCAGCGCCTCCACCAATGCCTTGCCGGCCTCCAGCGCATGGTCATTGCCCAGCAGCAGGTCATGGCAGGTGCCGTCGGTTATTTGCAAGGCTTTGAGGTTGCTGGCGCAGGCGCCTTTGAGCAGGGAACTGAGATGGACCAGGGCGTCTTCGAGTTCGACGCCAGCGCAGACGCTGAACAGGGGAGGGTGGCTGTGTTCGCAGCTGCCGAATGCGGCGGGAGCCGTGGTGCTGCGGTGGGGTGGGTCCGGGATGGCTTTCGTCATTGTGTCGCTCCTTGATTCAATGGAGCCGCCACTCAACGTGACCAAACGAATGGGTGGCGACTGTACGCGGGTTGGTCAACCGGGAATCAAGGAAACCGGCGCGCACGGAGGCGCCCCACGCACAGCCGCCATGAATCGAGACAGCCAGGCACAAAAAAAGCGCCAACTGAATCGCATTGCGGGCGCTTGTGCGCCTTGATGATTGCGGGTGACCAAACCCGGCTGCTGGATTGACAGCAGCGCGCACAGGTTACCGGCCCAGGGCAGGCGATTCAAGGCGCGATTCCGGCAGGGGGCCGCTGCGCGGCTCATCGCAGGCCTCCAACGCGGTCTTGAGCACGGCGCTCAGGTGCCGCCGCTGGCTCTTCTCATGCTCGAGCAACACCACCCGGCGGACTAGCTGCGGCTCGCCGAACGGCAGGCGGATGGCCGGGGGCAGGCGTTCGAGGTCGTCGTCGGCCATGGGGATGATCGCGACCCCAAGCCCCATGGCCGCCATGCGCGCGAGCGCCTCCTGGCTGTCCAGCTCCATCTGTTCGTGCACTTGCAAGTGCTGGCGGCGCAGCTCCTGTTCGATCTGCCGCCCGGCCCAGGCGCGCTTGTCAAAACGCAGGAACGGCTGGCTGGCGAGCAGCTCGGGCAGGCTTTGGCCAGCAAGCTCGGGGCTGGCGATGGCCCAGAAGCGGTCTTCGAACAGCGGGGTGTGGTTCAGGCTCTGAGGGTAGGGTGGCACTGGCTCGGTGGTGATCGCCGCATCCAGCTCGCCATCCTCCACGCGCCGGGCCAGCTCAGCTGACATGCCGGAAAAAACGCTGATGTGCAGCTGCGGATGATGGGCCTTGATCCACACCAGGGCCTTGGGCAAGCGCCGGGCCAGCACTGTGTGGATCGCCCCGAGGCGCAGGCGCCCCCGCAGGCTCGGGCCGCTGGCCAGGGCATCGGCCAGCTCGTCATAGGCGGCCAGGATGCTTTCGGCGCGGGCCACGGCCAGTTGCCCGGCCTCGGTCAGTACCACCTGACGCCGGCTGCGGTCGAACAGCGGGACCTGCAGTTCGTCCTCGAGGGTCTTGATATGCAGGCTCACCGCCGAGGGCGTCAGGCTGAGCAGATCGGCGGCGCGGGCGAAGGTACCGTGGCGGGCGATGGTCACCAGGGTGCGCAGGGCTTTGAGGGACACGCAGGCGGCTCCGGGCTGGAATGAGCGCACGTTACAAGTTCGCAGCCGCGCGCGGCAAGGGCCGGCTCAGCCTTGGCGCAACGCGGCCACCACCTGCTCGACGCTGGCCTTGAGGCCACCGACGGTGTCGTCCGGGTCGCTGTCGAGCACCAGCAACCGGGCGCCCGCGGCCTTGATCGCCTCGGCCACCGGAGGGGCGGGCTGGCGGTGGTGCAGCACCAGGGCCACGTCCTGGGCCTTGAGGGTGTCGCCCAAGGCCTTGAGGTCGGCCTCGTGCCAGGTGTCCTGGACGGGCACCGGTTGCTCCACTACATCCAGGTTCAGACCGCTGGCCAGGTAACCCAGGCGGTCGGACAAACTCACCACGCTCAGGTTATCGACCTCGGCCAACTGCGTCTGGGCCTCGGCGGCCAGGCTCAGCAACTGACGCTTGAGGCTGGTGAGGTTGGCCTGGATCTTTGCTTTGTCCGCCGGCGACAGGCGCTCCAGGTCATTGGCCACCACGTCGGCCATGCGCCCGAGGTTGGTCGGGTTGAGCCAAGGGTAGGCGGTGAAGGCGTCTTCACCTGTGACCGCGATGCCCGGCAGCGCACCATCGACCGGCCGCGCCGCATCGATCTCGACGATACGGATGTTGCTGCGCCGGGCCATGGGGTAGAGCGGGTCGTCGCGCCAGATCGAGCGCACGCCGATCACCGCGTCGGCCTGTTGCGCCGCCTTGTGCAGACTGGCGCCGCCCCGGCCGCTGAAGTACGACGGCTGGCGCGTGGCTGGCAAGTTGGCCGGTGCTGCGCGCTTGAGCTGCACCGAGGTGCCGTCGAGCAGAGCCTGCGCCAGGCTGTGGGTGACCGGTAACGTGGTGAGTACTTCGGTGCTGTAGGAGAGCGTGGGCACGCCGGCCAGGGCGAGGGCCAGCGTCAGGTGCTTGAGGGAGAGGGTCATGCCGGGTTTCCTTGCAGGTGGGGGACGAGGGCGCGGGCCAGGGCAGCGAGGGCGAAGCACGCGCCGGCCACCAGGATGATCGCCGCGCCCGAGGGCACAGGCAGGTCGAAGACGATCGGCAGCAAGATGCCGAGCAGGGTGCTCAGGGTGGCGATGATCACCGACAGGAAGAAAAACCCCTTGAGCGACTGGCTGACCAGCCGGGCCGCCGCCGCTGGAATCACCAGCAGGGCGCCCACCAGGATCGCCCCGATCACCTTCACCGAGGCCACGGTGACCAGCGTCACCAGCACCACGAACAGGTAGTCCAGGGTCTTGACCGCCACCCCGCGTACCGCCGCCAGTTGCGGGTTGAAGCTGGCCAGCATGATGCGGTTGTAGAGCGGCAGGGCCAGGGCCAGGACCAGGAGCGCGACGATGCCCAGCACCACCAGGTCCTGGGCGCTGACGGTGAGCACCGAGCCGAACAACACGTTCTCCAGAATGTGTACGTTGATCTTGCCGGCCAGCATCAGCAGCAAGCTCGCGCCCAGCGCCAGGGACACCGAGAGGAACACGCCGATCAACGTGTCCGGCGAGAGCCCGGTGCGGTTGCGCAAGAAATTGAGCAGCAGGCCAAACAGCAGGCAGTAGCCGAACAGGCTGCCGTAGGGCCCGGTGTAGGGCTCGCCCAGCAGGATGCCGATGGCCACGCCGGTGAGCGCCGCGTGGCCGACCGCCTCGGAAAAGAAGGCAAAGCGCTTGACCACCACCAGGGTGCCCAGCCCGCCCAGCACCGGGCCGATCATCAGGCCTGCGAGCAGGGCGTTGATCACGAACCCGTAGGCCAGGGCCTCGGGCAGGTAGCCAGCGGTGGCCCAGGCCTGGACCAACTGGCGGAAGGCGTCATAGCTCATCAGGCAAGGCTCCTGCTGCGAGGGTGAACGCTGAACAGGCCAAGCAGGCGCTGCGGTGTGAGGGCCTGGGCGGGTGGGGCGTCGAACAGCACCTGGCGGTTCAGACCGGTGACCCGGTCGGCCAGGCGCAACACGGCTTCAAGGTCGTGCTCGATCCACAGCACCGTGGTACCCGCCTGGCGCCAGGCCGTGAGCAGTTGCTCGAACACTTGGATACCGGCTTCGTCCAGGGCCGACATGGGTTCGTCGAGTACCAGCAGCTGAGGTTCGGGGATCAGCCCTTGGGCCAGCAGCACGCGCTGGCGTTCGCCCCCGGAGAGGGCGCCCATGCGCCGGTTGCGTTTCTCGAGCATGCCGACCCGCGCCAGGGCCGCGTCGATGGCTGGCCGCACGCGACCGGCCAGGCCCAGGAAGGCCGGGCGACGCTGGCACAGGGCGGCCATGAAATCGTCCACGGTCATCGGCAGGCCCCGGTCGAACTCCAGAGCCTGGGGCACGTAGCCGATCACTTCGCGCTCGGTCGGCCAGTGCAGGGTCAACTGGCCCTGGTGCGGCATCTGCCCAAGCAAGGTCTTGATCAACGAACTCTTGCCGCCGCCATTGGGGCCGACGATGGCATGCACGCTGCCGGCGGCGACGCTGAAGGCCACGTTTTCGAGAATGCGCGTACGCCCCAGGGTCAGGTCGATGCCGGCGAACCCGATGCGCGGCCCGCAGGCGGCGCCGAGGTGGGCGGCTGCGGTCATGTGCGGGTCTCCTGGATGGCGCGTACCACGGTGTCCAGGTTGCGCTTCATCTCCACCTCGTACTTGTCCTGGGTGTACTCGCCGTAGGAGATGTGGGTCAGCGGGTAAATGCGCACGCCCGCTTCGCGCTGGATGGTGTCGACATAGGCTGACGGGAAGTCCATCTCCGAGAAGATCACCTGCACATCCAAGGCCTTGAGCTGGTCGATGGTCTTCTTGAGCTGCGCCGGGCTCGGCTCGATGCCATGGGCCGGCTCGACCACGGCGGTGACTTCCAGACCGAAGTCGCGCACCAGGTAGTCGTAGGCGGCGTGGATGGTGGCCACGCGCAAGGTGGCGTTCGGTGCCTGGGTGACCTGGGCCAGGGCCTCGGCGCGCAGCGTGCGCAGGCGCTTGGCGTAGGCGCGGGCGTTCTGGGTGTAGGCCTTGGCGTTGTCCGGGTCGAGCTTGCCCAGCTCGCGGGCGATGTTGTTGACCTGGGCGATGGTCGCGCTGATCGACAGGAAAGTGTGCGGGTTGACCACCTTGCCCGCGCCCCGGGCGGCGATGCCGGTGGCGGCCAGCAGCGGCACGTTGGCGTTGGACTCGATGGTCTTGATGTCGGGTTTTTCGCTGGCGGCGATCATGCGGTCGGCAAAGTCATCGTGGCCCACACCGTTGAGCACGATCACATCCAGGGTGCCGATGCGCTTGATGTCTTCGGCCCGCGGCTCGTAGGCATGGGGATTGAAGCCTGCCGGAATCAGCGGTACCACCTCGGCCTTGTCGCCAACGATATTGGACACATAGCTGTAGTAGGGGTGCAGGGTGATGCCGATGCGCAGGGGCTTGCCGTTGTCGGCCAGGGCCAGGGCCGGCAAGGCGCAGGCCAACAGCAGGGTGAGGACGAAGCGGAGCATGGGGGAATCCTTCGGTTCAGTGGCGGTGTTGGCGGGTGACCCCGGCGTCGTAATGGCTGACCACCTGCTGCCAGCCGGCGGCGATCAGCGCGGTCTGGCCCAGGTCGTCCGGGGCCAGGGCGCTGCGGTCACGGCGCAGCCAGACATCCGGCTGTTCGCCGTCGCCAGAAGGCAGGATCAGCAGCAGGCTGCCCGCCACCTGGGCGTCCTGGCTGCGGCCCAGGTAGGCGCCGCTGGGCAGTCGCTGCCAGTGGTGACCTCCGCGGCGCTGGCTGCTGGCGTCGGGCACGAAGGGCGGCAGGCCTTCCTCGGCCAAGGCCTCCACGTCCGGGACCTGGCCGCTTTCCTCGCGCAGCAGCGCGATCTCCTCGACCGCTACCCACAGGTCGGTGTACAGGCCTTGCTCGGCGGCGGTGAGGTCGCGGCGGGCATCGATCTGGTGGGCCGCGATGGCCACTTCGTCTTCGCGCTCACCGCGCAGCACCACCACCGTGGTGGCGAGGGTGATGATCAGCAGGGCGGCGAGCAGCACGTACAAGGTCTCGTGCCCGGCGCCGGCCGGGCGTACTACCTGGGCCCGGCTCATGGCGCGCCTATGTCGGCATGGTCGACTTCCACCACATGGCCGGGGCCTGCGTCGAACAGCACATAGAACTCACCCTCGGGGCGCTTGAAGGTCAGGGTGGAGTCTTCGCCGAGCTTGCTGGCCAGCAGCACCTGTTCGTCATAGCCGATCACGTCCAGGGTCACTCCCGGTGCGCCGCTGCCGTCGGAGAACCCGCCTTTGCAGGTGATCTGGTCGGCCGATTCGGTGCATTCGCACATGGGGTTATGGGCCTGCGCAGGCAGCGCGACGCCCAGCAGCAGGGGCAGGGCGAGGACGCCCATCCAGTGTTTCATTGCTTGCCTCCTTGTTTCTGAAGCCACGCCACGGTGGCCGGCGATGCCTTGGCCAGGGGAATCGAGGCCTGGTGCATCTGCCCGTCCCAGCCTTCGAAGGTGAGCCACAGCTCGGCGTCGGGCCGGGTCTTTTGCGGAATGTTGACCTCGCCGGTCATGCGATAACGCGTGCCGACGAACAGCGCGCCGGCTGCCCGCAGGCTGCGCGGTTTGCCCACGCGCAGGTACACCGCCTTGATGTCGCTGCACTGCTCGCACAGGGCGATCTTGAACTGCTTGAAGTAGCCCGCCGGGCCGTCGGAGCGCGGCGCCTCGTCGAAGCGCTCGGCCAGGCGCACGCTCCACGGGCCGGCATTCAGTTCGCCCAATTCACGTTCGCCCAGGCCGATTTCGCCACGGTCCATCGAGGCTTCATGCAAGTACTTGGGCATCAGCCCGAGGGGAATCAGCACCAGCAGGATGTTCAGGTGAAATCGCCACTTCAGCCAGAAACGTTTGACTGGCGACTGGGGTGGGGTGTGCTTGCTCATAGGCTGGCCTCCGACGCGGTCGCCGCGCGTGCCCGGGGCTGGCGCTTGAGCGCAGCGGCGGTGGCCTGGGCGGTGCGCTTGGTCCAGATCAACAGGCCGCTGAGCACCATCAAGGTCAGCATCAGGCCAAAGAAGGCCCAGATCAGCTTGACCCAGATACCGCCGAAATCACCGGTGTGAAGCGGGCGCATGGACTCGGTGACGAACTCCAGGGCCGAGCGGTCCGAAACCATGAACGAAGCCTCGACCTTGCTGTTGTAGGGGTTGACGTTGACTGTCTCGAACATCAGCGGATACCAGCCGCGCCCGCCCATGTAGTAATGGCTGTAGGCATTGCCCGGCAGGGTGATGAAGGTCACCTCGAAGCCTGGGAAGCGCTCGGTGGCGGCGCGCTCGGCCTCGTCCAGGCTGATCGGCGTGGGCGCCTGGCCGTCGGCGGTGCGCGGCACGTCTTCGCGGGCGATGGCCGGCACGATCGGCTCGCTGGAAATCGTCACGTGGTTATCGGCCAGCGTGGCCTGGATCAGGAACCAGGTGCCGGTGATGGAGATGGTGGCGATGAACCAGATCGACCAGACCCCGCTCAGGCGGTGCAGATCGCCCCAGAAGATCCGCGAACCGTGGCCCAGGCGCGGCAGCTTGAAAAAGCCTTTCCAGAAGCGCTTGTAAACCACCAGCCCGGTGACCAGCGAGGCGAGCAGCGGCAGCCCCAGCAAGGACACCAGGTACCAGCCCCAGCTGTAGCCGTTGGTGAACGGCACCAGCCACCAGCCGTGCAGTGCGCGGGTGAAGGCTTCGAAATCGAAGGTCGGGCTCTTGCCTTGGATCGCTCCGGTGTAGGGGTTCACGTACAGGATTGGTGACGTGCCGTCGGGGTAGGTGACGCTGGCGGTGAGGGCGAAGTGCGCCTCGCCCGGCTTGCTGATGTAGTTCACCGCGATGGCCGGGTCGGCGCGGTGGATCGCGTCGAGCACCTGCTGGTAGCTCAGCGGCTGGGCGTCATCGTGGGGCTTGCTGGCGCGCACGTCTGGGTTGGCCAGCCAGACGATTTCTTGGCTGAGCACGGCCAGGGTGCCGGTCACGCAGACGATCAACACGAAGAACCAGATGGGCAACGCCAGCCAGCTGTGCACCAGGAACCAGGTTTTGGAGCGGGACTTTTTCGACATGAGTACCGGTCTTGTTGGGCAAATGAGCCACGACATCGCGCAACGGCCCAGGCGGGCTTTTCGCGACTGAATCGCATTCGTTTCTATATGTGACGAATGAGCGGCAAAAACCTGCGGGGCAAAATGCAAAAAAATATTTCAAAGCCTCTGGGCCGCGGCGTTGCGCCGAGCCTAAATCCGCCGAATTGAGTTTCGTTCCTAACTGCATGCGAGTGCCCCGGCACTACGAATGAACTTTTAGGAAGACGCCCAGCATGAAACCTGAAGACGCCGAGAAGCTTGCCCGTCGCTTTATCGCCCTGCCGTTGGACAAGCGGCGCCTGTTTCTTCAGGCCTTGGCGCGAGAAGGGGTGGAGTTCTCGCTGTTGCCCATTCCTGCGCAGGTCGAGGGCATCGTCTGCGCGCAGCCGTCCTACGCCCAGCAGCGCATGGGGCTGTTGTGGTTGCTCGATCCAGAAGGCGCAGCCTACAACCTACCCGGAGCGGTGCGCCTACAGGGCGTGCTGGACCTGGACGCACTGAGCGCGGCCTTCGAGGCGCTGGTGGCGCGGCATGAGCCGCTGCGCACGCTGTTCCGCCTGGAGGAGGGCATCTGGTATCCCCGCGTGCAGGCGCCTGGGCCACTGGCGCTGGAGCGCCACGATCTTGCAGGTTGCGCCGAGCGCGAGCAGCGCTTGCAAGACATCGCCCAGCAGCAGGCGGGCCTGCCGTTCGACCTGCAGGAAGGGCCGTTGCTACGGGTATGCCTGGTACGCCTGGCCGAGGATGAGCACGTGCTGTTGCTCACCTTGCACCACATCGTCGCCGATGGCTGGTCGATGAACGTGCTGATCGACGAATTCAGCCGCCTGTACGCCCAATGCGTGGCGGGCCAGGTACCCCAGTTGCCGCCGCTGCCGATCCAGTACGCCGACTACGCCCTGTGGCAGCGAAGCTGGCTGGAGGCGGGCGAGTTGCAGCGCCAGCTCGACTATTGGACGGCCCAGCTGGGCGATGAACAGCCGGTGTTGGAATTGCCGACCGATTTTCCCCGGCCAGCCGCACCGAGTTATCGCGGCGTGCGCCTGGAGTTCGCCATCGACCCTGCGTTGGCCACGGGCCTGCGCACACTGGCCCAGCAGCAAGGCGTGACCTTGTTCATGGTGCTGCTGGCCTCGTTCCAGGCCCTGTTGCACCGCTACACCGGCCAGCAGGACATTCGTGTCGGCGTGCCGGTCGCCGGGCGCGGCAAGGCCGAGACCGAAGGGTTGATCGGCTTGTTCGTCAACACCCAGGTGCTGCGCGCCCAGCCGCGTGGGGATCAGCCGTTCAACGCGCTGCTGGCTGAAGTCCGTACGGCAGTGTTGGGCGCCCAGGCGCACCAGGAGCTGCCGTTCGAGCGTCTGGTCAACGCCCTTGAGCCTTCGCGCGATGCCGCCCATTCGCCGCTGTTCCAGGTGCTCTACAACCACCAGCCCGTGGTCGCCGACCTCGAGCAGTTGTACATCGCCGACGGGCTCAAGGCCTCGCGCCTTGAGTTGGGTGGGCGCACCACCCAGTTCGACCTGGCCCTGGACACGCTGGAAAAGTCTGGCGCCCTGCACGCAGCCTTGACCTACGCCTGCGACCTGTTCGAGCAGGCCAGCATCGAGCGCTTGCGCGAGCACTGGCTGAACCTGCTGCAGGGCATCGTCCAGGCGCCGGATGCACGCCTGGGCGACCTGCCGCTGCTGGGGCATGCCGAACGCGAGCGTCTGCTGCGCGGCTGGAACGCCACCGCCGAGCACTACGAAAACGGCCCCTGCGTGCAGCGCCTGATCGAGGCGCAGGCCCTGCGCACGCCGGATGCCCCGGCCTTGGTGTTCGGCAGTACGCAGTTGAGCTATGCCGAACTGAACGCCCGAGCCAACCGCCTGGCCCATCGCCTGATCGAGGCAGGCGTCGGCCCTGAGGTGCTGGTGGGCATTGCCCTTGAGCGTTCGCTGGAGATGGTGGTCGGCCTGCTGGCAATCCTCAAGGCCGGCGGTGCCTACGTGCCGCTGGACCCGGATTACCCCGCCGAACGCCTGGCCTACATGCTCGAAGACAGCGGTGTGAACCTGCTGTTGACCCAGACCGCGCTGCGGACACGCCTGCCGCTGAACGCCGACCTACGCATCTTGTGCCTGGACAGTGCCGCCGCCGACTGCGCCGGGTATCCGCACAGCGATCCCGCCTGCCAGGTCAGTGGCCACAACCTGGCCTATGTGATCTACACCTCCGGTTCCACCGGCCGCCCCAAAGGTGCTGGCAATAGCCATCAGGCGTTGTTCAACCGCCTGGCCTGGATGCAGCAGGCCTATGGGCTGCAGGCGTGCGACAGCGTGTTGCAGAAAACGCCGTTCAGCTTCGATGTGTCGGTGTGGGAGTTCTTCTGGCCGCTGATGGTCGGTGCGCGCCTGGTGGTGGCCCAGCCCGGTGCCCATCGCGACCCTGCACAACTGATCCAGGTCATCACCGAGCAGGGCATCAGCACCTTGCACTTCGTGCCCTCGATGCTCCAGGCCTTCATCCATGAGCCGGGCGTCCAGGCCTGCACCAGCCTGCG
>NZ_VSJH01000024.1:0-1866 GCF_008124495.1 Pseudomonas sp. CK-NBRI-02
CGGGTAAACCCAGCCCCACAGCACAAGCACTGCAGAAGCAGGTTCACCCGCGAAAAAGGCAACGCGATTTAGAAGAAGCCCAGCGGATTGATGTCGTAGCTCACCAGCAGGTTCTTGGTCTGCTGGTAGTGGTCGAGCATCATCTTGTGGGTTTCACGGCCGACACCGGACTTCTTGTAGCCCCCGAACGCAGCGTGAGCCGGGTACAGGTGGTAGCAGTTGGTCCATACGCGACCGGCCTTGATGCCGCGGCCCATGCGGTAGGCGCGGTTGATGTCGCGGGTCCATACGCCGGCGCCGAGGCCGAACTCGGTGTCGTTGGCGATCGCCAGGGCTTCGGCTTCGTCCTTGAAGGTGGTGACGCTGACCACCGGGCCGAAGATCTCTTCCTGGAACACGCGCATCTGGTTGTTGCCCTTGAGCAGGGTCGGCTGGATGTAATAGCCGGTGGCCAGGCTGCCTTCGAGTTTCTCCACCTTGCCGCCGGTCAGCAGCTCGGCGCCTTCCTTCTGGGCGATGTCCAGGTACGAGAGGATCTTCTCGAACTGCTGCTGGGAGGCCTGGGCGCCGACCATGGTGTCGGTGTCCAGCGGGTCGCCGCGCTTGATCTGCAGGACCTTTTTCATCACCACTTCCATGAACTGCGGGTAGATCGACTCCTGCACCAGGGCGCGCGATGGGCAGGTGCACACCTCGCCCTGGTTGAAGAACGCCAGCACCATGCCTTCGGCGGCCTTGTCGATGAAGGCAGGCTCGGCCTGCATGATGTCCTCGAAATAGACGTTCGGCGACTTGCCGCCCAGCTCCACGGTGGACGGGATGATGTTCTCGGCGGCGCATTTCATGATGTGCGAGCCGACCGGGGTGGAGCCGGTGAAGGCGATCTTGGCGATGCGCTTGCTGGTGGCCAGGGCTTCACCGGCCTCGCGGCCGAAGCCTTGCACCACGTTGAGCACGCCCTTGGGCAGCAGGTCGCCGATCAGTTCCATCAGCACGGCAATGCCCAGCGGGGTCTGCTCGGCGGGCTTGAGCACCACGCAGTTACCGGCGGCCAGCGCCGGCGCGAGCTTCCAGGCGGCCATCAGCAGCGGGAAGTTCCACGGGATGATCTGCCCGACCACGCCCAGCGGCTCGTGGATGTGATAGGCCACGGTGTTTTCGTTGATTTCGGCGGCGCCGCCTTCCTGGGCGCGGATGCAGCCGGCGAAGTAGCGGAAGTGATCGACCGCCAGCGGGATGTCGGCGTTGAGGGTTTCGCGGATCGGCTTGCCGTTGTCCCAGGTTTCGGTGATGGCCAGGATCTCCAGGTTCTGCTCGATGCGGTCGGCGATCTTGAGCAGCACATTGGAGCGGTCTTGCACCGAGGTGCGGCCCCAGGCGTCGGCGGCGGCGTGGGCGGCATCCAGGGCTTTGTCGATGTCTTCGGCAGTGGAGCGTGGGAATTCGGCGATCGGCTGGCCGTTCACCGGAGAGGTGTTGGTGAAGTATTCACCCTTGACCGGAGGAACGAACTCACCGCCGATGTAGTTGCCGTAGCGGCTCTTGAAGGAAATTTTCGCGCCTTCGGTACCCGGATGTGCGTAACGCATGGTGTGTCTCCTGGCTCTAGCTCGTAGGGGTTGTGAGTGTGGTGTAGTTGTGCGCCGCTCAATAGGCTTGCGGTGTTTCACCCCGGGCCAGACGCTGGTTGATGTCGTCGATCACCCCTGGCAAATCGGCGATGGTGTCGATCAGGTAGTGTGGACGGGACGGCTCGAACATCTTGACGATGCGCGCGCGCTCCTCGGCCAGTTTGGCCGCCGGCAACGACTTGTAGGCCTGGTAGGACAGGCCCAGGGCATTGCCCGAGCAGGTAAGGGCTACGGT
>NZ_VSJH01000025.1:0-1722 GCF_008124495.1 Pseudomonas sp. CK-NBRI-02
ATGGTTGTATGTATATGAGCGCATACGAAACTCCCGACACCACAATCACAAAAAAAAGGAAACCGCCATGACAGCTTCCCGATTCCGCGACACTGAAATCCGCGCCCCGCGTGGCAACAAGCTGACCGCCAAGAGCTGGCTGACCGAAGCGCCGCTGCGCATGTTGATGAACAACCTCGACCCTCAGGTCGCCGAGAATCCGAAGGAGTTGGTGGTCTACGGCGGTATCGGCCGTGCCGCACGTAACTGGGAGTGCTACGACAAGATCGTCGAGACCCTGACCCGCCTGGAAGACGACGAGACCCTGCTGGTCCAGTCCGGCAAGCCGGTCGGTGTCTTCAAGACCCACGCCAATGCCCCGCGCGTGCTGATCGCCAACTCCAACCTGGTGCCACACTGGGCCAACTGGGAACACTTCAACGAACTGGACGCCAAAGGCTTGGCCATGTACGGCCAGATGACCGCCGGCAGCTGGATCTACATCGGCAGCCAGGGCATCGTCCAAGGCACCTACGAAACCTTCGTCGAGGCCGGACGTCAGCACTACGACGGCAACCTGACCGGCAAATGGGTCCTGACCGCAGGCCTGGGCGGCATGGGCGGCGCCCAGCCACTGGCCGCGACCCTGGCCGGCGCCTGCTCGCTGAACATCGAATGCCAGCAGAGCCGCATCGACTTCCGCCTGCAGACCCGCTACGTGGATGAGCAGGCCAAAGACCTGGACGACGCCCTGGCGCGCATCGCCAAGTACACCGCCGAAGGCAAGGCCATCTCCATCGCCCTGCACGGCAACGCTGCTGAAATCCTGCCTGAACTGGTCAAGCGGGGCGTGCGCCCGGACATGGTCACCGACCAGACCAGCGCCCACGACCCGCTCAACGGCTACCTGCCGGCCGGCTGGACCTGGGAGCAGTACCGCGACCGCGCCCAGACCGACGCCGCTGCGGTGGTCAAGGCCGCCAAGCAGTCCATGGCCGTGCACGTACAAGCCATGCTGGACTTCCAGAAAATGGGCGTGCCGACCTTCGACTACGGCAACAACATCCGCCAGATGGCCAAGGAAGAAGGCGTGGCCAATGCCTTCGACTTCCCAGGCTTCGTGCCGGCTTACATCCGTCCGCTGTTCTGCCGCGGTGTCGGCCCGTTCCGCTGGGCGGCGCTGTCCGGCGACGCCGAGGACATCTACAAGACCGACGCCAAGGTCAAGGAACTGATCCCGGACGACGCCCACCTGCACCGCTGGCTGGACATGGCCCGCGAGCGCATCAGCTTCCAGGGTCTGCCGGCACGTATCTGCTGGGTTGGCCTGGGCCTGCGCGCCAAGCTGGGCCTGGCGTTCAACGAAATGGTCCGCAGCGGCGAGCTGTCGGCACCGATCGTCATCGGCCGCGACCACCTGGACTCCGGCTCGGTCTCCAGCCCGAACCGCGAAACCGAAGCCATGCGTGACGGCTCCGACGCCGTCTCCGACTGGCCACTGCTCAACGCCTTGCTCAACACCGCAGGCGGCGCCACCTGGGTTTCGCTGCACCACGGCGGTGGCGTGGGCATGGGCTTCTCCCAGCACTCGGGCATGGTCATCGTCTGTGACGGTACCGACGAAGCGGCCGCGCGTATCGCTCGCGTGCTGACCAACGACCCAGGGACTGGTGTGATGCGTCACGCCGATGCCGGCTACCAGATCGCCATCGACTGCGCCAAGGAGCAGGGCCTGGACCTGCC